>JAITPS010000047.1 GCA_031289325.1 Candidatus Methanovirga meridionalis | reverse complement strand
GTAATATTTAAAATTATAGATTTTTATAGAGTAATATTTAAAATTATAGATTTTTATAGAGTAATATTTAAAATTATAGATTTTTATAGAGTAATATTTAAAATTATAGATTTTTATAAAGCAATATTTAAAATTAAATAATTTACAAAAAACTGTTATTCAAAACTTAAGAATTTTTCCATGATGCTTAATGATAAAGTCATTAGTATTATAGCTCAAACTTTTAAAAATGAAGAATTAAAGGCTTTTTTAAGTTTGATCAAATGGTATTCAGTTAAATAGCAATGAATTCATGGATATGATTTGTTTTTAGAGTTTTTATCTTAATTTTCTCACTATCACTTACAAATCCATTATCTTTAAAAACTACTCTTGAAGTTTGGAGAAAGTTTATTTTTGAGTTCCATTAGTGGGAATACCTAATTTTGTAATATTAGGTTCTCTTACATGGCCTGTTTAATGTAATCCTTATTTTTTAGATTCTTACTTTTTATAAATTCAATGATAGTTTCATTAAACCATTTATAATCAATAATATTCCATAAATGAATAGCTCTTTTAACACTAAATACTTTTGATTTTGGAAAATGATTTTGAATTATTTTTGCAGATTTAATAACCTTTGGATATTCCTTTGTTCCATATAAAATTAATAAATTTGAAAAATTATTGTTTTCATTAGGTATTCTATATTTTAAGTATTTCTCTGTAATTTTAATAAAGTTATTAGTATTTATTGATTGTTTTAATTGATTGAAATATTTTTTTCCAATCCCATATTCAGCTAAAAATCCATGAATAATGAAATTTGAAGGTTTTTTATCTAAAATATTAATTTTACATTCTTTAACACTATTTAATAATTCTTCAATTCTTTTATCATCCCTAATAATAAATTTATTTTTAATATTAACTCCACTAATAATAGCTGTTTCAACAATATTTTGATGCTTATATAATAAATCAATGATTATGGTTCCACCAATAGCTATTCCAACTAAGTGAACTTTTTTATCCTTTAAATCATTAGTTATTATATTTTTAACAAGTTCTACACAATTTTCTATTGAAAATGGCATGTTAATTTGGCTTTTGCCATGATCTATTAGGTCTAAATAGATACAATGATAATCATTGAATTCTTGTTTTTTCCAAATCCAATTACTTAATAGATTACTATGAATAAAGATAATAGCTTCTTTATTTTCTTTTCCTTCCTCTAAATAATATAATTTTTTCTCCATGTTAATCATGAAATGTTTCATTATTCTACTCTTTTAGAGAAATATGTTTTAATCTTTCAATACCATTTATTTTTCTAATAATTTCAACAGTAGATTTAGAAACTAAATCTTCCCATTTTCCATCATTAATCATCAAGTCCCTAATTTTTGTTCCAGATAAAATCCTTCTATTAAATGGGATATGTTCATTTATTTTATAACCTGCTTCAGTGAATAATCGTTGTACTAATGAATTACCACTGAAAACTTTATTAAAGTATGGTGTTAACATTTCCACATGAGATACCCATACAGAATTATTCATAATATCTGTTATTGGGATTATGTAGTGTTTATCTCCTTTAATACCATGTTCAGTTAAAGTCTTTTTAATCATTAAAATTCTTTCACCAGCCGTGAACGGGTTTTCAATAGTGTGACTTATTTGAGCACTGCCAATTCCAATAATAAGTTCATCAACTTCTTTAAATGCATCTTTAATAACTTGAATATGACCATTATGTAAAGGTTGCATTCTTCCAATTAATATCCCTCGCTTTTCTTTTAAGTTTTCATATTTCATTATCTGCATCAACCTTAATATTTAAGTTTCGATAGAATTTTCAAAAGTTGTATGGAATCAACATTTTAGTTTTTTTAATTGACTTTTATAGATTTGATTAATTATAATGATTTTTAATTTTATATAAATATTTAATGAGTTTTAATTAATAATCTAATAACTTTTTGTATTTTAAATAATTATTTAATTATATGGTTGTATTTTAAATAATTATTTAATTATATTGTCCTTTTGGAAAAGTTCTTAAAATTTGGATGATAATCTTTTTTATTAAATTATATTCATTATGAAAAAGTTCTTAAATTTCAAAATATCATGTTTTATTAAATTATTTAATTTCAAATATTAATTTATAAAAATCTATAATTTTAAATTTTAATTAATATAAACTTATTTTAATTAATATAAATAACTTTAAATAATAACTTTAAATAAATATATTTTAATAATATTTATTTTTAAAAAAATTATTTTTTAAGAAAAAAGATTATTTTTTAAAAACTTTATCAAAGTTACTATAATTGATTAAATTATGATTATATTATGCAAGTTTG
This sequence comes from Candidatus Methanovirga meridionalis, assembly GCA_031289325.1. Lineage (GTDB taxonomy): Archaea > Methanobacteriota > Methanobacteria > Methanobacteriales > Methanobacteriaceae > Methanovirga > Methanovirga meridionalis. Next base: position 3,911 of record JAITPS010000047.1, on the reverse strand, counting down.
GAAATAAATTTATAGGAACTCAGGAATATTAATGATAAGCACAGTTGTTGGAAGTTATCCCTTAAAGGAACACTATCCTAATAATTTAAAAAATAAAATATTAAACTCCTTTGGGTTATATGATGAATATAAAATATGCATTGAAAATGCTGTAAATGAACAAATAAAAGCAGGAGTAGATATTATCTCTGATGGGCAAGTAAGAGATAACATGATTAAATTGATTGCAAAAAATATTATTGGTTATAAAATTGAAGGAAATGTATCTAAAATAAGTTCTAAGCTTAGAAGTAAAAATTTAACAACAACTGCAAATGATTTAAGATATGCTTTAAAAATAATGAATAGGAAATTAGATGAATTGAATCTATCAAAAAAAGAAAGTGAAAAAAAAGGTGTGAAAGGAATAATAACTGGTCCAAACACAATGATTCATTCCTCAACCATAGAAAAACATGTTTATAGAACAAAAGAGGAAGCTATTTTAGACTTAGCAGAAATTTTAAAATTTGAAGCAAAATCTCTTGAGGATGCGGGTGCTAAAATAATTCAAATTGATGAACCATTTCTATCAACTGGTCTTGTTGATATGGAAATAGCTAAAGAATCCATCAACATAATTTCAAAATCAATATCAGTTCCTCTTTCAATGCACAGCTGTGGAGTCATATACAATATAATCTCTGATTTACTTGAATTCAATGTTGATATTCTTGATTTTGAATTTGCTGGAAATAATGAGAATATTAATATATTTAAAGATTATGGGGATGATTTAGCTAAGATTGGTTTAGGTTGTGTTGATACTAAAAAAACAAAAATTGAATCCATCGAAGAAGTGGTTAATATAATTAATAAAGCCTTAGCTATTTTAGACTCAGAAAATCTTTTCATTGACCCTGATTGTGGAATGAGGACACTACCAGAAAATGTTGCATTTTCTAAGTTAAAAGTGATGGTTGAAGCAATGAAAACATTAGAAAATGATAATTAACATAAAATATATTTTGTTAATAGGTGAATAAATGGCAACATTAATTGAAGTGGATGAAATAGCCGATGGTTGGGAACAACTTGTTAAGAAAATAATGGTTGAAGGTTGCGAGATTAATGATGAAAGAGGATCATTAACAAAAGAAATATTAAATGTTGTTGTTGAAATTAAAAATCCATTAGGAAAAACTTCAAAAGATTTTTTTAATTTAGGGAATAAAACATCAGATATTTTAAATATTAGGGTTCCTAAAAGTTATTTCTGGAGTGGAGATAAACTTAAATCATACAGTGAACAATTCATCAGTAAAGAAAGACATGGCTTTGTTTATACCTATGGAAATAGGCTTAGATCCCATTTTGATAATACTGACCAGATTAATCAAGCCATTAATAGATTGAATCAATGCCCAGAGTCAAGGAGAGCTATTTCTATAACATGGGATCAAGTATTAGATTCTAAAAGCGAGGAAGTTCCATGCATGATTTTAGTTGATTTTAAAATTAGGGACGATAAACTTTATACAACCGCTCTTTGGCGTTCACATGATATTTATGGGGCATGGTTTCCAAATGTAGTTGGTTTAACTTATTTAGCACAACATGTAGCAGAAAAAACAAATACAGAACTTGGAAAGATTACAATTCATTCAATCAGTGCCCATATTTATGAAGTTAATTTTAAAGAAGGAGAACAATTATTATAGAAAAGCTCTTAAATTTTAACCTCAAAATGCAAGGAATTCTACTCTTTTACAATAGCTATTTAATAACTTTATATGATCTAACTATGTTGTAAATTCTATGGTTTTACACGGTTAGAAAAAATGAATTTTTGTTTTATTATTCAATGAATTCCATAATTCTATTAAACATTTACTTTAAAGCTTATTAAGTAATATGTTTGACTACAACAAGATTCTATTTTATCAGCACTATGACTGTTTTTTCCATATTCATCTAAAAGTGATGACAATTTAGATAAAACTTCATCTAATTTGTTTAAATCGAATAATTTAATATTACCTATAAATGATTCTTGATTTGATAAAGAAATGGTTGTAATTTCTTTAAATTCATGATTATAATCATTTAACATGAGTTTTATTCTATTTAATAACTCTACTTTTAAAATTTCTTCTTTTATATTCCTTTTTTTAATCATAAGCTAATTATCCTTTTATTTAATTTATTAATCATTTTATTTAATTATTATTATAGTGTTCTGCATGACTAATGTATTTTATTATTCAAAAAATTTTTGTAAATTATTTTTTCAAATATTAATATTCATCTTTTAAATTTAATTTAAAGAAATAAAAATAATTTCACAGAACAATATATTAATCATTTTATTTAATTATTATTATATATGCATCTTATGATATAAATTTTTATAAGCTTTTTTACATTTTATTATTTTATTTATAAATGAGAACTAAATTTTTCCAGAGAGTCCATACTTTTACCACTCTCTAAAATTCAACTCTGTCAAGTTAAGGATTTTTCTTTTTATTTTTTCTTTATTTTTCTTCATTAAACTTAATTTCACATTATTTATTAATTAATCAATTAGTAATGGTAATGTTCAAATCTTTAATGATAAATTTTATTAGTACTAATTTTAGAGCGATATCAAGAATTTAATCAAAATCAAATTTTTATTTTAAAAAATAGCTTTAAAATTTCAAAAATGCTTAAAATCATTGTATAAAACTCTTAAAAATATTAAAATCATGAAATAAGACCTTTACTCACAAATACTCTAGATCAAAGAAAAAATACCCATATAATAATAGAAAGAATTTTTAAACGAAAATAAGAAAATAACTAAAAATTATACAAAAAATCCTTAAGTTAATAGAGTTGTCATGACCCCAATGCTATCAACTTAAGGATTTCATGTTTTGTTTTATTTTCCTATAATTTCTTAATTTTTAATATATAGTAATCCCCTTAACTTTTGAGGCCTATCTTCATGGATCCATTTAACCAGAATTAAGGTTATTAACACTATAAATGACCACTTCAAAATTTCTGCCAACTGTCATCTTATATATCTGATTTTATTAGTTATAAAAGTTGGGATGTACTGTATATAATAAGCCATCAAAAATATATAAAACACCTATTATGATATCATACAGGATAAATTCAAAGAACCATTGAAAAAAATATGAGGATGAAAAAGAAGAAAAACAACTAAAAAAAAATGGAAAGGAAAACTACTGAACATTATTTAAAACAAAAAACATTTATATGGCTTTAAACCGTTTGAATAATTTGTATATGGATTTGGAATTAATGCTTGAATTTTTAAAAAAGTTTTTAGTATAATAAAATCCTTCACAATGGAATAAACTAACTGTAATTCATGATTGATCATAAATATGCCAAAAAACAAGTAAACCAAGCAGAATCATGTTTTCTTCTTACACAACAAAAAGAATGAAAAAAAAGGTTTAAAACTAAAAAAGGAACTTTGAATCACTGTGTTAACATTATTTTAAGGTTAAATGATGAATTTGGAGATGTTAAACTGAATTTGGAAATGTTAAACCTTTAAATTATTTTAATAATCGTTAATGTATCCTGATTTTTTCAGGTATAATTATTTCATCTGTTTTTAAATGTTTTTCAGATAATTCATTTAATAAATGTGGGTACTTATCATTGAGAAGTTTACCACTTCTACTATAAATATTAACAGTATTATCATTTTTAATAATAATTTCACGAATTCCATCGATTTTAGCTTGTATTATATCCACCTGATTTAGATAAGTCTTCTTGTTTACATTTAAATGTTTTAGCTAACATAGGACGAAATGGATGATTTTTGATTCCAGAATCTATTTTTATTAATGGATTGCAAATATCTTTCCATGAATATCCACGAGTATATTTATCATAAGCTT
>JAITPS010000023.1 GCA_031289325.1 Candidatus Methanovirga meridionalis | reverse complement strand
AAAGATAGTATTTTATATTTATTTAAAATCATTTATATTTATTTATATCTATCTATATCTATTTAAAATTATTTATATTAATTTAAAATTATTTATATTTATTTATATCTATCTATATTTATTTATATCTATCTATATTTATTTATATCTATCTATATTTATTTATATTAATTTATATTTATTTATATCTATCTATATTTATTTATATTTATTTATATTTATTTATATTATTTAAAACTTAAAGTTGTAGATTTTTATAAATTGATATTTATATAAAGTGATATTTAAAATTAAATAATTTAATAAAAAAATCATTATTTTAAAATTTAAGAACCATTTCATAAGGATTTATATATTTTAATTATAAAAAAATAGTTATTTTCATCATATAAAAAAATAGTTATTTTCATTCATGAAATTTTTCTATTGTACTTATCTCTTCATCAGTTAAATCATATAAGTCATATACTTTCTGGTTAATTTCATTATCAATCATTGTTATTTGATTTTCTAAGTCTTTAACATGAGCAACATTACTATTGAATTTTTTTTCTAAATCAAATATTTTAGTTGTTTCTATTTTATTTGTTTCAATATTCTCGTCTTGTTTCTTAATTTCTTTATGAAACTCTTTAAATGATAAATTATAATAATTAGCTATCTTATTGTTAATTTTATTAACATTAAAATCATTTATTAAATATTCATGAAAAGATTTAGTTTTTTTATTCAGTTCTTTATTTTTAGCTATTATTTCAGTAGCTAAATCAATTAATGGGGTTTACTCTTCCTTTGGGGCTATGATTATTGGTAACTGTTCAATGGATATTTTACTATAACTTATACTATGACTTATGCTTGAAAATATTGATTTCATGATGAAAAAAAGTACTTTTGAATTAAACAAAGTAAGAAGATAGTATATATCATATTTTTGATTTTGTGGTAAGAAAAAGCAAGTTTTATCAAGATAATAATTGTCTGTGTCTATTATGAATTTTTGTATTTTTGCAGTTTCTAACCAAATTATTTTTGGTCTTTCAAATTCTTCATAATAATCTGTTGCATTTTGAAGTTCATACCATTTATAAGAGCCTGATGCCCTCCCAATTTTTTCTCCTTTATTTTTAGGAGTTAATTTCTCTTTAAACCCATTAAGATATTCTTTAATAAATGGATATTTATCAATATCTATTCCTCTTCTTGAAAAAATAATGTATAAATTTTGATAACCAATACTCCATTTTCTAATATCTCGACCTCTTAGTAATGGTTTAATAATTTCAGAGTTTTTTGAGTCTTTAGCTATTAAATCATCCTGTGTTTCTTGATTTAATATGAATGCTTCATTAAATCCTGTTGATATGCCCCTATAGATATTTATATCATGAATTTCTTTTAATGGTGTTCCTTTACTCATTATTTTATCTTTAAGATTTAAAATCTCTTCTGATTCAAAAGACCAAGAACCAACACCTAATCTATTTTGATCCATTATGAAATCATCGTTAACAAGAATATCAGTTTTAGGATTAGATTTATTAATTATAATCACACTTGTATCTACTGCAGCTCCTGTGAATACTTTTTTTCCTGTGTAATCATTGTAGTTTCTTATATTATAATTTAATAAGAATTCTCTTAGTTTTTTACCATAGTTTGCTCTTGTATATTTATTTGAAGATATAAATCCTAAGTTTCCTCTTTCTTTAAGTATATTTAATCCTTTTTCAAAGAAATAACCATATAAGTCAGTTACTCCAGTATAGGTAGTGTAATGTTCTTTAAAGTAAGGTTTGAATTTTTTTATTTTTTCTTGTCTTACATAAGGTGGATTTCCTATTACTATGTCGAATCCTGGATTTTTTCTTTGAAACACTTCAAAGAAGTATAGTTCCCAGATGAAAAATGGTTTGGAATTAGTTTTCTTAATTTCTTCTATATCTAAAATTTTTCCTTCGTGTTTAAGTGTGGATTTTATTAAGCTCCATTCTTTAGAATTGATTTCTTCTCTTAGTGTTCTTTTTTTATTTGGGCTTTCTACATTGAAAAATTTCTTATGTAATTTTCTTAAATCATTTAATACTGTTTGGGATTCTGTATAGAAACTATCAAGGCTTGTTTGAGAGCTTTTATTCAAAAGGTTTTTATCAAAAAGTTTTATTCCGTTGAATTCTTCAATTAAACTATTACCGCACATTAATTTGTTATCTAAGTTTGGTAAAGGTCGGATTTTATCCATTGATTCTTCATCAATGACAAGTGATAGCCAAAATCTTAGTTTTGCAATATCAATTGCTGAGTATTCAATATCCACACCATATAATGAGTTTTCAATTATTTCTCTCTTAATTTCATAATTGTTTACTTCATCTTCTCTTAATAGGAGGAGTACTGTTTTAGCATTGACAATTTCATTCATCATTCCGACTGGAAATGCATCTGAGCCAACAGATGTGTCAACAATTTTAACATCATTTAATAGTTTAATTAAGACTTCACTGTTTTCAGTGAGGATAGTTAAGTGTTTATTCCAAAAAGGATTTTTATCTCCTGCTTTTTCCTGTTCTTCATGTCTTATAATATTATCCAATAATTTATATCCTTTTTCAATGAATTCTGTAAGTAATTCTTCATCAAGTTTGCTATTGTTTTTAAGATAGTTTATTAGTGTTTTTTGTGAGATGTAGTGGACGATTTCACGAGGTGTGTAAAATGCTCCTTTAACTTTTCTATCATCGGAGTCTATGAGGTTTTCAAATACTTTTCCAAGCATTTCTGGATCCACAGCAATTTCTTTATCTAATGCTTCATCTTCTTTCACTGTGAAATTAAATCTATCAAAAGTTTCAATGATTTCTTCAAATATTTTATCATCTAATTTTATTTTTGTGGTTATCCAATCATAGTCTTTTATTGGTTCAAATAAACCACCATTTAAGAATGGGATTCTACAGTTAAGGTCTTCATAAAAATTCCTATCTCTTTCAACATTTAAGGCTTTATAAAATAATGGTTCTAATATATCATCAAAAAAATTCTTAAATTTTTCTTGATTAGTTTTATAATGTTGATATGTTTCTTTAAAGAAGTGTTTAGAACCTGTTCCCCATTTTTCACCATATTTTACTCCAAGCCAACCTTTCTTTTGTAGGAAATAAATGAAAACTATTTGTCCTAGCAACTTTTTTGAGAAATCAGACGAAAAAATATTTTTAATTTCAAATTCCTCTCTAATCATATCTTCATTTTTAATGATTTTATTTAAAGATTCTTTTAATTGTTTATATAGTCCTTGATATTTTTCAAAGAACTCATTCGTGACTTTCTCAACACTAAAAATTTCTTGTATCTGCGAAATTGTAATTGTTGATTGTTCATCTATTAAGAGTTTTAGAAATCTGCTTTTGCATGTTTGGTTGGGTTCGTATGGTCCTGTTAAATATGAAAATCTTTTGGCTTGGCTGAATGTTTTTTTAACATTTATTGTTTCAATATCTATTTCATAATCCACTTTTACAAAAGAAAACCTCCAATCTTCTTGATCTTCAATGTAAAAAGCAACGATGCCCGCATCTCTTTTATATTGGTCTAATAGTGTTTCTATTAAATTTCTTTGCATTACTCTGGCTCTATCTCTTGATGAATTCTTTTTTAGTTTTACTCCGTAAATAGCTAAGTTTTCACGATTATTTTCATCATGATGTAATCCTAAGTAGTCAACTGATTCAATATATTCGTTGTATTGTTTTTTAAAATTAATTTTTCTTCCTATAGGTTTAAATCCATTGAATAGTTCGGTTAAAAACTCTTCAAATTTGTTTTGATTAAATTTATTATCAAACAATTCATTTAATAAGTCTTCAGCTTTCCTATGATCCATTACTAATCTCCTTTTATTAAATATTCAGATAATATTACTTTCTTTATGTGTTCTATTCTAAATTCATCTTCTTGGAGTATTAAATACTAAAATGTTTATGTTGTTTTTAATGATTTGATAGACTTCGAATTCCCTTTCTTTAATATTATTTTCATTTAGTCTTTAATATTATTTTCATTTAGTCTTTAATATTATTTTCATTTTCTTCTTTAATATAGTGGTTTTGATAAAGTTCTTAATACATGACTTTTTTTTAAAAATAAATATATTGTATGAAATAATGTTTTTAAGTAAAGAAAAACTTTGTTTTTCTAATTGAACAAGTTAAATAATGAAGTTTTTAAAAATGAAGCATAATTATTGAATTTTTAATTAACAAAATTATAATTATTATTTTTAAAAATAAAAAATAAAAATCATTATTTAAAAAATTAATTTAATATTAATTGAAATTTTTAAAAGCGAGAATAAATTCTCCTAAGTTGAAAATAAATTTTCAACAATATGATATTTAAAATAAATGATTAATTACAAACATTTTTTACATCACTATATTAAACCATCAAGATGTTGATTTAATTTATTAATGAATTCATCTTTTTTATTTGATGGTATGTATGCACCACAAGCAATTGAGCGACCTCCCCCATTTCCACCAACTGACTTAGCTACTTTTCTAATTATATTTCCAAAGTGTATTCCATCATAAGCTAAAAGTTTTGAGCATCTAAGAGAAATCTTTAAATTTTTCTCATCTATTTGAGTAAATCCTATCATTGGTTTTCTCCAATCTCCTTGACTGAGAATCATACCAGTTATTGTTCCAAGAATATTAGGTTCAATTCCAAAGCCATCAAAGTATTGAATATTTTTTTCTTCCACAATATCAATTTCTTGGATGGCTTTAGCCAAATTAGTTTTATGTTCCACTAAAATAGCTTCTAATTCATCTAATACATCAATTCTATTTCCTTTAAGTATATTTAATGCAATATATTCTCTGTTACTGCGACTACAGGCATTAATTCCTGTTGAAAATTCTGATGCATCTCTTAAAAATGTTTTATTCTCTTCATGTAAAAATTCATAGGAGTCGGCTACTACAAGTCTTGAAACATATTTAAGATATCTATCTGGAACTGATTTGGATAACATTGCTACAAGTTCAGAAAATAGCTTTTCTTTCTCAATTTTTGTTAAATCACTTAAAGTGCGGGGTTTATCATCATCAGTTTGCCTTTCAATTCCTAAATCCTACATTAAAGCAATTGCTTCTGTTGTGTTGTTAGTGATTGGAAGTTTAACATCACTAAAATAAGATAACGCAAGATATAGTGGTCTTGTTTGTCTTCCATAGAGAGAAAGATCCTCTGTAACCTTAACATATACTTTATTAACAGCATCTTTAAGAATTATTTTATTTAATCCTTCTAATTTGCCTGTCATTGAATTTTGCATATCTCCAACAGCAGCTAAAA
>JAITPS010000189.1 GCA_031289325.1 Candidatus Methanovirga meridionalis | reverse complement strand
AATAACCCAAGTCCATATACTTAAATTCAATATTAAAATTATTAAATATTTCTTTCGCTTCTTCAACTTTATGTTTGTTCCCAGTTATAAATGTTATCATAAAAATTAATTTTCAACTTTAACTTTTATATAATTATTGATTAAAATATGGAACCATGAAAATAGGTAGTGTAAAATTATCCATGCTAATTTTACACTGCCGAGAAAATAAAGATTTTAAAATATAAAAACTATTTACATCTTTAAAATCTTATTCTACATAATTTCATATACATAAGTCTCTTTTCCTTCATTAAACCCCATTAATTTAGCATCATCATTTGATTTATGAAGGTTTATAATTTTTTTAAGAATGAAATCATTTTTAAAGTTTTCATTAAATAATGAGTTTAAATAAGATTTTTCTAAAATAGGGTATATTGTTCTTAAAGAACTCATTATGGATACAAAATATTTATTAAAGCTAATGTTTTCACCAAAGTCTTCCCTGGAAAATATATAAACATTTTTATTATCCTTTAAAGAATTTTCAACCAATTCACTTAAAGATTTTGTTGTATTTTCAACATTATATTTAATAGTGCCTGTCCTATAGTTCTTAGAATCATTTAACTGGAGAAACCTAAATCTAAAATCAATAAAGTATACATTATTCTTTATTAAATGCGATCCAATATCATAAATAAGAGGTGAATTATCACAATCAGTTGCAAAAGAAATAATAGTTGACTTATTATCATCAATCGAATTTATAAATGTTTTCATCTCGTTTAAAGCTATATTATTATCATTTTCAACAGCAAAATAAGACATTATATTAATAGATGATGATAATAATAATATTAATAACAAAGGAACAAAAATTTTATTGCTGTGAGCCTTTGTAAGTAAAAATGCATAAGATAACCAAAATATCCCTAACATTAAATAAAAACTTTTATAAATCCATACTGGTTGAATGAGTGATATTAAAAGAGTTATTAATATAACAATTGTAAGTAATATTAGTCCTGTTGCTAAAAAATTCGTCTTATTTTTTTTCTTCTTAAAATAATATATTGTTAAAATTATAAATGAAGTAAATAATAAAATTGCGATTATGATATGATACACTGTCATTGTTGCAGTAAATAAAGAATAAAATAAATCATATAAGTAATCAATAGTAGGGAAAACCGCCCAATCAGCATTACCTATCTTTATTTGATTTAATAAAATAGGAATCCAAAAACAAAATCCTAATAGTGAGATAAATACTGAAAATATGTAATTTTTAAGATTTAACTTATAAATCTCTTTGTGTTTTAAATTATTTTTTAATAAAAAGATAAATAAAAGCAAATATATTGCAAATACCATAAAAATAGTACCATAATGTGTATATAAAGATAAAAGTGCAAATAATGATAAGAAAATATAATTCTTAATTTTCGATGGTTGCATACAAACTTCATAAGCGGAATAAAAAGCTAAAGTAAGAAATAAAATCCCCCAACTATATGAACGAACTTCAGTTGAAAAATGCATTACTCTCGGTGCTGAGATCATAGCTATTGAAAAAATTCCATTAAACAACCACCCAAATCTTTTTCTTAAAATTATCAAACTAAAAATTAATAACAAGACTAACGGAACAATAGAAAATATTTTCCCGACAATAACTTCACTAAATCCAATTTTAAAAAATGTTAAAACTGAAAAAACAGATAAAAGCATGAAATAATATAATGGAGGATGTACATCAATATAAATATTATGCATCATCTCATTAAAAGGTAAATTTATAATATAATGAAAAGTAAAAAACTCATCACTCCAAAAAGACGAATTTAAAAAATAAAATATCAAAAATAATAAAATTAAACTAAATATAGAAAAAGTAATTCCTAATAAATCCTCAAATTTATAATCAAATTTCACTTTAAAAAATCCTTAATAACATCTATCTAAAAACAGGGTGTCTCATTTTCATGAAAAATTCAAGACATAAAAAATGTATCCAATGAATCTGAAAGATATATTGCAGTAATTTTTAAAAGTACAACTTAAAATTCATTTAAATTCAAAAAAATAAAAGAATAATGTTCTTTGAATTTAAAATCGAAGCTATTTCGTGCAATTTAAAAATCATCTTTATTTAATTCTTTGGAAATCAGTTACTTTTTAATTTAAAGAATTATATATATTTATTTTAATAATTAATTTTCAATTTGGATGTATTTTTGGAAAAAATATGAAATCTGATGATATATCATATTGAATCTCTATGGAAATTCCGTCAATTTTCTACATTTTTGAGACACCCTGCTATCTAAAAATTAAAGGATTAGCAGGAAAATTATATATACTACTAAAATTATTTCTCATATTAGTGCTAAAATTATTTCTCATATTAGAATAAATAGGAATATCAAAATATCCCATTGAAGGGTTATATTTAAGAGTTTCAATGAATAAACCTTTAATATTAATTTCTCCACTTGTATTTGTTCTAATCACATAGTTAATTTTTCCTCTTCCTCTAGAAAAGTCTATATTATTATATGGTATTTGAGTCATGATATTTCCTTATATAATAGTTAAATTATATGATCCATCATCAATTGGAAGTCCTGATGGCTTTAAAGTGTCAAATGTTATTTCAATTTGTTGGTTTGGTGATGCACTAGATACATTTGTTGACACTGATGTTGATGTGTCCAATCCATTAAAATTGACATACTTAGTTTCAACTGTAGCCTCATAATAATAATCATGACCATCATCATCATATTTAACTTTTGGAAAATAAAATACTAACCCGTAATTATTTATCGCCCTTCGATCAACTTTGTAAGGATATGCCTCAACATACCCATTAGAAAAATTTAAAGAAACATTTTTTTTATCTATCAACATTCTATACTCACCATCTTTAATAGGAGCACCAGCAGAATAAACCTGAAAGATTTTTTAATAAATAATTTTTTAATAAATAATTTTAATAAATAATTTTTTTAATAAATGAAGTTAAAAAAAAATTAATATTTTAACTTACAAATTTATATTAAATTCTATTAGTATATA
>JAITPS010000187.1 GCA_031289325.1 Candidatus Methanovirga meridionalis | reverse complement strand
AATAACCCAAGTCCATATACTTAAATTCAATATTAAAATTATTAAATATTTCTTTCGCTTCTTCAACTTTATGTTTGTTCCCAGTTATAAATGTTATCATAAAAATTAATTTTCAACTTAACTTTTATATAATTACTGATGAAAATATGGAAACCCTAAATAAAAACAGAAGATCTTTTTGGCATGGGAAAGAATGGAAGTTCGGGCATAGGCATATTAAGCTTAGGAGGCTTGACAACCCCAAAATCCATTCTTAACGGGTCAGAGACTGACTTATTATATTTATTACTCATCGAAAAAATTCCCCTCAACTCCATAAAATCAAATTCTGGTGCATTTTTCACTCTATAATTAACAGTAACTGTTCCATTATCAACAGAGATGTTCGTATACATGGTAGTAGGATCAGCACTGTCTGTTTGTACGATGGATAGATTATAATTTCCATTATTTATTGGTATTGGTTCTTCTTCTGGTTTATCTTCATTTATATTGAATTTTACTTGAATTGTATCACCAGGAGAAGGATTTGTTGCATCTGTGAATATAGTTGTAATAGTAGGAATTCTCATCCAATTAACACTTTTCTCCTCCTTAGATTCCGCATAATAATAATCTTTTTTAAAAGTGTGATTATACTTATATCTACTAAATAAAGCAATGAAGCTTTCCATATGTGTAGGAACAATATACTTAAATTCACTATGCCCATCTTTAAACTCAAATTCTTGATCAAAAAGTTTACCATCCCCATATTTATCATAACCTATAACATATTTTCCATCGGGGATATCTACATAACTATTATTATCATTTTTATATTCAAGCACTAATCTGACTGTTATTTCATCTCCTACAAATGCATTAGTATTATCCATAACAACATTTAAAAAAGTTGGAGTCTCAATATCTTCTGTCGCAGACAAAAAATCAATTAACCATATAAGACCTGTAACGCCAGCACCCAGAAGATTTATCATAATTCTTCCATACCATGTTTTTCTAAATGCTGCGAATTTAGCACAACATTCAGCTGGTAATCCTTCTTCCACTTCTCCTCCAACAACAACTTCATCAATCAATTGTTGACTATTAGGATTAGGAGGGTCAAAAACTATGACCCTGTTTAGTTCAACTCCAAATTTTTCACATTCACCCTTAGCATAAAACATAGCAGTATCTGTATCCTCTATCTCTTGTTCTAAATCGTTGAATCTTAAAAATTTCTCACTATTCTCATAATATATATCATAAAACCCATTCTTCTCGAAATTATCTTTTTCTTTGTTACCTATTTTAAAACATCCAGTTTTTAAATATTCTCCTTTATCTTTTGATGATGAATTGAAATTATATAATAATAAATCCGTATACAATTTATTATCCTCTATTGCATCAAAATCAGATGTCGAATTGCAGTTCTCCATATATATGTCATGTGTAAAGCTCAAAATAGCATTTCTATTATGATCAATTGTATTATTAATAAAATCACAATTAGTTAGATTAAAACTGAAAACTGTATTATAAATTGCACTACTATTACTTGCATTATTATTTTCAAATGTTGAATTAATAATTTTAAGTTCTTTAATTTTAAGTTCTTTAGAACTATTTAATTTTTGTGGAATTGGTAGAATTGATATTTGTGGAAACATTGTTTTATCTTTATTTTCCCATGGGAAAAATAATTCATTGGAATCATCACTTTGATCTTGTACACTGCATATTGCACCACCATAACCACTCGCATGATTGTTTCTAAAAATACACTGATTTATATACAAAGAAGACCTATTATTCCCTATAGCTCCACCATCACCATTAACTTCAGCATTTTGAAAGATAATCCTTTCTATACTAACATTAAGATTAGGATTTATTAACATTATCCCATTTTGATTTAAACCATCCAATTTTCTCAATGCTGAAATTCCATTTGAGTCTTCACCTTTTATCGTGATACTTTTATTCACATCAATTGTTTCAACAATATTTAAATCAGTTAAAATATGTACTGTCCCACCACTTTCAACTAAACTTAATGCATGGTTAACCGTAGCTACAGGCCTTTCTGAAGTATCTCCTTTATTATTCTCATCATCACCCTTAACACTAACATAAACATCACTTAATGGATCTTCTGGAGGAGGTGGTATGAACTCTGGTCGTATTTGTAAAGTAATATCTTCATTATCCAAAATACTCTCTAAAGTAAAACTATTTGGATAAATTATTTTTTGACTATACTCATATTCATTTCTTGCATCAAGTATAGAAGACTTGTCATTCACAATATTATTAACTGTGAAATAAGGTAACTTATTATCTGCTACTTCACCTGTAGTATTAAGTACCAATCTATATCTTAAATTTACATTAGTATCTGGAAGAAAACGCCAATAAGCATCTGTAGTAGTATTCAAACCATTAGCAGATAATTGTACAACATAATGATTTTCAGGTAAATTTTCGCCCTTATAACTTATATTATTCCCTCCCCACCAATTGAAACTAATATCAGAACTATCACCAAAATCCACAACATCAGACTTCAAATCAGTAGTAATATCTCCACTATTATCACAAATACGATTATATTGAATAATAGCACCATGACTCCTACTTCCAATGGATATCCCCACATATGTATTATTTACAATATCACAACCAATTACACTATTATTAATAGTATCATCATAATTTATTCCATATCTATTATTTGAAATATTTGAACTAATAATACTATTACTACTACTATTGAAAGCATTTATTCCATATCCATTATTTGAAATATTTGAACTAATAATACTATTACTATTACTATTGAAAGCAAATTCAATTCCATAATCGCCATCTGTGATATTAGAATTCTGAACTGTGCAGTTAGTAATAGCAGAAGAAAACTGGATTCCAATACCTTCTGATTCAATAATATTACAATTCTTAATTGTTGAATTAGTTACATCAGCCCTAAATATGATCCCATAAAAAGCACCTATAATATTTAAACCATCTATTGTCACATTTTCATGCTTACCTATAACAATACCATATTTTCTATCAGTTCTATCAGTTAAATTGATTACAGGATTTCCATTAATACCAGAAGATTTAAGTGAAATATTATCAGTACTAATTACGATGTTAAAATTTCCTTCACCTTGATATTGTCCTCCATCTAAAAGGATAGTGTCTCCAGGTTGTGCCTTATTTACTGCTGATTGTATTGATGTAGTATTATTAATATGAATTATATTAGAACTATACTTATCGTCTGTTATTTCTTTATCAGATGCTATCTCTTCTATAAAGTATGGTGATTCACCAACAACACTAATAGGCAATAAACTAATCATTATTAATCCTATTACGAACAAACCTTTTAATTTAAAACTATTATTAGTTCTTTCAGTTCTTTCTTTTTCAACTTCTCTCTTTTTTCTATTCAAAATATTTTTAAAATTCATTATAAAAACTCCTTCTATTATAATTTTAAAACAAAATAACTTTTTAGGCTGTGAAAAATCCAACTGATAAAAATTATTCTTAACTTTTTACTCGACTGTATGGGTATAAGTAAAAGTCTTTTTTTTAGCACTGTATTAATCTTATAAAAACCTTTAAAATGCTTTAAAAATGAAGCACCATAAACATTAAATAAAATATTAATAGTTCAATCAGTTAATAGTTCAATCAGTTGAATTTTTCACGATCTCAATTTTTTAATTTTTATTTATAATTTTTTAATAAATAATTTTTTAATAAATAATTTTAATAAATAATTTTTTTAATAAATGAAGTTAAAAAAAAATTAATATTTTAACTTACAAATTTATATTAAATTCTATTAGTATATA
>JAITPS010000176.1 GCA_031289325.1 Candidatus Methanovirga meridionalis | reverse complement strand
TTATATAAAAAATTATTAAAATTATATAAAAAATTATTAAAATTATATAAAAAATTATTAAAATTATATAAAAAATTATTAAAATTATATAAAAAATTATTAATTTTATTTGAAGGTGCTTTTATGTTAAAAAATATATCGATGGCTAAAGGAATAATATTATCGTTGTTAGGTATATTTATTTCTTATGGGACAATTATCTTACATTTTAGAGATATTTTTACTTTTTTAGGATTTATACTCATTGGTTTCGGAGTATATTCAATATTATTAAATTTTCTTAAAAGTGGAACATTTAATAACCATACATCCAATAAACAGTTCAAAAAAAGCTTATGGGATAATTCTCCTAAAAAATCGAATAGTGCATCAATACTCAATGAAAAAAATTTGTCTAATTTTGATTTATCTAAACCTAAAATAGATAATAAATTTCCTGAACTTTCAAAATCAAAAAATATTAATAAACCAAAATTTAATAATTCACCAAAGTTTAATAATTCACCAAAGTTTAATAATTCAAAATCAGATACATTTAATAATTTTGAATCTACACCACGAAAATCTAAACCTAAAACAGATAACAGATTCCCTAAATTTTCAAGATCTAAAAATAATAATAAACCAAAGTTTATTAATTCAAAATCAGATAATGATCCTTTATTCAAGCCACCAACATCTAAATTTGTAGCACAACCTTCACAACCATTTGTTTTCACTCCTAACTATGATAGACCATCAAATATAACTCGAAAACCTGAAAAAAAAGCTTCAAATTCCTCTAAAACAGATATATTAAGTAAAATTAAGCCTACTATTCCTGTTAATCAGTTGTCTAAAATATTGGGGCTTGAAAAAAACGAAGATGATGATTTACTCGAGTTAAAGAAAATATTGGAGAATAATAATTCTAATCAAGGCAATTTTGATTTAAAAGGTAATTTCAATCATCCTACTTTAAAAAATTCCACCTCCAATAATCCTACTTCAACTAATATCTTGGATGATAATTTAGATAATAAAACTTCTAAGAACAACGATTTAATTGATAAAGAGATTTTAAATAATATGGTTAATAATGACTTTAAAGATGAAAATAAAGCTAAAAATTTTATTAATAAACTTAATGAGATACATATTTTTTGTGGGGATAAGAATTTAAAATTTAATGAAGCATTAGAAAAATTATCTAAAAAGGTAAAAAAAGAAATTGTTATTGAAATTCCAAATTTAAAATTTTTATCTACTAAATTTTTATTAGCTTTAAATTATTTAAATGCAAGAATAGTAATAGAGAAGTTTGATGTTAAAGATTTATCTTATTCCTTTATGGTGTCTTCTATTTTAGAAAATGAGAATGTTAGTATTAAAACAATTAGTTCCGTTGATTCAGTTAATGTTATTGTTGATAATGATTATGCATTACTACTTTCAGAACCTATCAATTCAGGAATTGGTGTTGGTGCAGTTTTCACTGAAAAAGAAGAAATAGCTTCACTTAAAAATGCTTTTGATTTGTTGTGGAAAACTTCAGAAGGACTATAACTTATACTTCAAAGAGAATATAACTTATACTTCAGAGGGAATATAACTTATTGTCATTATATTAAATAAATAAGATAAATCAATGTTTTTATAAAAATTAATGATTGGTGATAGTTTTGGAAATTAAATGGATAGGACATTCAGCATTTGAAATAATAACGGATGATAATGTTAAATTTATTATTGATCCTTTTATTAGTAACAATCCTTCAACTAACATTCCTGTTGAGGATGTGGATGTTGATTATATTTTATTAACTCATGGTCATTCAGATCATTTTGGAGATGCAATGGAAATAGCCAACAGAACTGGTGCAAAATGTATAGCCTGTCATGAAATATCATTGTTTTTATCAAAACAAGGGTTAGAATCTATTGGAATGAATATTGGGGGGTCTTTAATTCTTAATGGTGTTAAAATTACCATGCTTGATGCTAAACACTCCGCTGATATTGACTTTACAGAAGAGATAATGCCTGGTGGTGTCGCCTGCAGTTATTTAATAGAATCTGAATCTGGAAATAAAATTTTACATTGTGGTGATACTGGTTTATTCTCAGATATGGAAAGAGTGATTGGAGCAATTTATAAACCAGATATAGTTTTAGTTCCTATTGGAGGAAGATTTACTATGGGTCCATTTGAAGCAGCATTAGCTGTTAAATGGTTTTCTTCAAAAATAGCTATTCCAATGCACTACAATACATTTCCAGTGATAGAAGAAAATCCAGTGATATTTTCTAACTTTGTTAAGCAACTTGATCCAGAGGTTGATGTTGTTATTTTAAATCCTGGTGAGATATTTGAAATCAAAAATGATGGATCAAAATAAAGGGTTATAATTTGAAATGATTTAAATTTAGATGATATAATAAACAATGGATTAATCATGAAAGTTGAAGATTTATTAGCAAAATGTCCTAAATGTGGAAATACAGATAAAACTGTAAAAAGAAAATTTCTTGATGAACATAAAGCACATGCAGAATTAGAATCAATTACTTGTGATGAATGTGGTTATGTATTTAAAAAAAAGGATTGAAAAAGAAATTTAT
This sequence comes from Candidatus Methanovirga meridionalis, assembly GCA_031289325.1. Lineage (GTDB taxonomy): Archaea > Methanobacteriota > Methanobacteria > Methanobacteriales > Methanobacteriaceae > Methanovirga > Methanovirga meridionalis. Next base: position 1,262 of record JAITPS010000176.1, on the reverse strand, counting down.
TGGAATCTCTATATTTTAGATATAAGACTTGTTTAGGTGAAAATTATGGATAAAAAATTATCATTAGATGATGCAATAGCCAAATTAAGCGATGAAAATCTTGAAATAAAAACATTAGCTCTTAATAGCTTAGAAGGAATCAAAGATAAAAAAATGATACAACCATTAATTAATGCTTTAAATGATGATAATCTTATTATCAAACATAAGGTAGCTAAAATATTGGGTGATATGGGCGAATTAGCTGTTGATCCTTTAATAAATACAGTTGAAAAAGAAGAAGGAGATTTTAAAAAATTTGCTACATTTGCTTTAAAAGAAACTAAAAGTAATAAAGCAGTTGATTATTTTGTTGAATGTTTGAATAATGATGATTGGAGTATTAGAAAAATTGCTGTTAGATCTCTTGGTGAACTTAAAGCAGTTGAATATATAGATTCAATATCTGATGCAACAAATGATGAAGATTGGGGTGTAAAACTTGCAGCTATTAGATCTCTTGGAGATTTAGAAGTTGAAGAAGCAATAAATCCTATTAAAAAAGCAAGGAGAAAAGAAAAGGATAAAGATTTTAAAAAAGCAGCCAATAAAGCAATTAAACAAATTGAAAAAGCTATTAATATGAAGTGAATAGAACATTATTTTAAAGATATTTTAAAGAGATATACTTTGATTAATATTAATATTTTTTTAAAATTTTATTAAAATATGGTGAAATTTTATTAAAATATGGTAATTGATGGAAAAGTTATTTAATTTTAAAATAGTAAATTTTTTTATTTATTTAATAAATTTTTTTATTTATTTAATTTTAAATATTAGTTCATTAAAACCTATAATTTTAAGTTTAAAATAATATAAATATATTTTAACTAATGTAAATACATTTTAAGTAATATAAATAATTTTAAATTAATATTTTTTAATAATATTTATTTTTAAAAAAAGTTTTTATTTTTAAAAAAGGTAATTTAACTTTAAAAAAAATTATTTAATTTTAAAAAAAAAAAGTTATTTAATTTTAAAATAGTGAATTTTTTTATTTATTTAATTTTGAATATTATTTCATTAAAATCTATAATTTTAAGTTTAAAATAATATAAATATATTTTAACTAATATAAATAATTTTAAATTAATATTTTTTAATAATATTTATTTTTAAAAAAAGTTTTTATTTTTAAAAAAGGTAAATTAACTTTAAAAAAAAGTTATTTAATTTTAAAATAGTGAATTTTTTTATTTATATAATTTTAAATATTA
>JAITPS010000166.1 GCA_031289325.1 Candidatus Methanovirga meridionalis | reverse complement strand
AATCTATAATTTTAAATTTCAAATAATATAAATAAATTTCAATTAATATAAATAAATTTCAATTAATATAAATAAATTTTAAATAATATAAATAAATTTTAAATAATATAAATAAATTTAAATTAATATAAATAAATTTAAATTAATGTAAATAAATTTCAATTAATATGAATAAATTTCAATTAATATGAATAAATTTAAATTAATATTTTTTAATAATATTTAACTTTAAAAAAAGTCATTTATTAAGAATTTTATTAAACCACCATAAATTGATCATGTAAAACACTATACATATTCTAAATTTTTTCTGATTAAAAATCGGATTTCAGATCTTCGAAAACAATACTCTTTTTATATTATCTGAAAAATTTAAATAATTGAATTTTAAATAAAAACATTATGCTGTTGTGATACTTATGGATATAGATGATAAAATAAAGAAAATTGAAGAAGAAATCCATAAAACACCTTATAATAAAGCTACTTCACATCATATTGGCAAACTTAAAGCAAAAATATCTAAATTAAAAGAAGATGTTATTGCAAGAGGAAGTTCTGGTACTAAAGGTAAAGGATTCCATGTGAAAAAAAGTGGGGATTCAACAGCTGTTTTAGTTGGATTTCCTTCTGTTGGAAAGTCAACTCTACTAAATGAACTAACTAATGCAGATTCTAAAGTAGGATCATATCAATTCACTACCTTAGATATAATCCCTGGGATAATGGAATATAATGGGGCTCAAATACAGATTTTTGATATTCCTGGTATAATCACAGGTGCAGCTGGTGGAAAAGGAAGAGGTAAAGAAATTTTATCGGTGACAAGAACAGCTGATTTAATCTTAATAGTTTTAGATGTTTTTAATCCTAATCATCTGAATGTTATAATTAAAGAAATTAGAGATATTGGAATTAGACCTAATGAAACTCCTCCAGATGTTAGTATCAGAAGAAAAAGAGTTGGAGGAATTCGTACTTCATCAACAGTACCATTAACATATTTAAATGACGAAACAATAAGATCGATATTAAATGAATATGGTATTCATAATGGAGATGTTTTAATAAGAGATGATGTTAATATAGACAAATTTATTGATGCTATTGAAGGGAATAGAACCTATATCCCCACTATTGTTCTTTTAAATAAAGTTGATTTAGTGGATGATAACTATATTAAGGAGATTGAAAAAAACATTCCTGATTTTATACCTATTTCCGCTGATAAAAAATATAATATTGATTATCTTAAGGAAGAAATATTTAATAGAGTGGATTTAATGAGAATCTATTTAAAACCTCAAGGAAGAAAAGTTGACCTTGAAGACCCATTAATTATAAGAAAAAATGCTACTATAATTGATGTTGCAAATAAGTTACATAGAGAATTTGCTAAAAACTTTAGACATGCAAATGTATGGGGAACTTCTGTTAAGTTTCCAGGCCAAAAGGTAGGTCCAAACCATATCTTAGAAGACGAAGATATTTTAAGAATAATATTAAAAAAATAAATAGTTTATTAGATATCAATAAAAATAAAAAATAAAAACAAATTAAAATAAATGATTATTATAGTCATTATTGTAAAGTTCTTAAATTTTGAATGATGAATTTTTTTATTAAGTTATTTAATTTCAAATATTAATTTATAAAAATTTATAATTTTAAATTTTAATTAATATAAATAAATTTTAAATAATATAAATAAATTTTTTTATTAAATTATTTAATTTCAAATATTAATTTATAAAAATTTATAATTTTAATTTTTAGTTAATATAAATAATTTTTAATTAATATAAATAATTTTAAATAAATATCTTTTAATAATGTTCAATTTTAAAAAAGTTATTTATTAAGAACTTTATCAAAATCATTATAATACTATTTATTAAATAAAATAAATTAAAATAAATGATGATAATACTTATTTATTAAATAAAAATTATAAATTAATAGGGTGATAAAATGAAGAAAGCTTTAATTGAAACTAAAAAAGGAAATATAGAATTGGAATTATTTAATAAGGATGCTCCTAAAACAGTGGCTAACTTTGAAAAATTATCTAAAAAAGGTTTTTATGATGGTTTAACATTCCATAGAGTAATAAATGATTTTGTTATTCAAGGTGGTTGTCCAAAAGGAAATGGAACTGGTGGACCAGGTTATACAATAAAATGTGAATTAAATCATAACAAGCATGGAACTGGTGCTTTATCAATGGCTCATGCAGGAAAAGATACTGGTGGAAGCCAATTTTTTATAACTCATAGTCCACAACCTCATCTTGATTCTGCTCACACAGTATTTGGAAAAGTAATTAATGGTATGGATGCTGTAAATAAAATAAAACAAGGAGACAAAATTATAAAGATTACCATTACAGGATAGAATAAAGATTACAATTACACAGGATAGATATATTAATTAAATTTTAAATGTGAACTTATGAAAATAAAAATTGCAGTGCCTTCAAAAGGACGAATAAGTGATCCTTCAATAGCTATTTTAGAAAAAGCAGGATTAAAACTTGAATATCCAACAAATCGGAAATTATTCTCAAAAACAAGCCATAAAAATATTGAAATCATGTTTGTAAGAGCAGCAGACATTGGTGCTTATGTAGAAGATGGAGTTGTTGATATGGGAATTACAGGCTTAGATTTAATCAATGAATCAGGGGTAAATGTTGAAGTTCTTTCAGATTTAAACTTTGGAAAAACATCTTTAGTTATAGCATCATTAGATGACTCCAATATAAATTCTATAGATGATGTTAGTCCTGATATGACAATAGCTACTGAATTTCCTAACTTAACTAATAATTATTTAAAATCCCATAACTTGGATTTAAAAATTCATAAGTTAAGTGGTTCAACAGAAATAGCTCCACATATTGGGGCGGCTGATTTAATAAGTGATTTAACAAGTACTGGAGAAACTTTAAAACATAACAATCTTAAAATAATAGATAAAATATTGGATAGTTCAATAATCTTAATTGCTAATAAAAATAGCTATTTAAAGAAAAAAGAGCTAATTGATAGTGTTAAAATTAGTATTAATGGTGTTATTAAAGCAGCGGATAAAAAATTATTACTAATGAATCTCAATAAGAAGAATTTATCTAAAATAAAAGATATATTACCTGGTATGTCAGGTCCAACGGTTTCTGAAGTTTTAGCCAAAGAAGATACTTTAGCTATTCAAGTAATTGTAAATGAAAATCAAGTTTTTGAACTCGTAAACCAACTTAAAAATGCTGGAGCAAAAGATATTTTAGTTGTATCAGTTGAAAGAATCATATAATCATGATTAAGATGAAATCCTGGGGATACAATATCTACTGGAACTCCATCAAATAATCGAGATACCGTAGAGGTAGCTATTGAAAATATTAGTCCTTTAAGAAATTATGTGATATAAGGGGAAATCTAAATGAAAATAGCTATTGCTGCTGAATTAACTCCTGCAAAGACTTTAATTCCAATTATTAAAGAAATGAATGTTTTAGAAAAGAAAGGAAAGTTAAACTGGAATGAAAGTGAAATTATAGCTTTAACCCATGGAACTGGTGCTGAAGAACTTCTAAAACCATTTTGTGATGAAATATACAATATTGGTACTGGTCGCAGAGTCAGTATGGAAAAAAAAGGGAAACTTAAATTAGGATATTTGATTGCTAAAGACAGTTTAAAAGCTATTAAAGCTTTAATTGGAAAAAATGTTGATCTTTTAATAACTTGTGGAAATGCAGGGGATGTTAGAAAAAGTATTTTTGCGGCTAACATTCTTAGAATACCTATCCTGCATATTGAACAGGATATATACAATCCTATTGAACTTATTTCCTTTGCTAATACAATTACAGTTCCTTCTAAAAACTATGAAAACTGTTTAAAAGAACAATATCTCTTAAAGTCAGTCCATAATATTGAAGGATATCCAATGGCTAAATATGTTAAAGATTACATTGATGAAGGTAAAATAAAAACATTGGATGAAGTAAAAAATTTATATTTTCATGATTCAATCGATGAATATATTTTATTGGTTTTAGGAGGAGACATTAAAAAAGGAGAGATTCCAAAAATAATTGAAACCCTTGAAAATCTTGATGTTACAATAGCTATTGCTCCTTATAGATTTAATAAAGAATACATTAAAAAATTATCTTCTTCCAATAATATAAAAGTCTTAGATAATTATGTTGATCTTTTAAGTTTGATGAAGCATTCAATAGCTACAATTTATGGGGCTGGAATGGGAATCACCATTGAAATTGGTGTTTTAGGAATTCCTGCCATAAAAATAGCTGGTTTTCATTCAGCACATGGAAGTGTTGATTTAGCTAAAACTTTAAATATTCCAATTGTAAAGATAGAAAACCTCCCTAAAAAATTATCTAATTTAAATGAAACAAAAGGTAATTTAATAGAAAACAACAATAAATCTATCAAAAATATAATAGCTATAATTAATAATTACAAAGGTCTTGGAAAAAAAAGTGGAATTAAAAGCATGATTTGTATTAATAAACAAAGAAACAAATATAAATAAAACATGTTTAGATTTACACATTTCAAAAAGAGGTGTAAATACATTTTTTATTTTTTAAAGTTCAAAATGAGAAGTTTATATTCTAAAAATTAATATATTGTTTATTAATATTTATTTAAAATTTAAAATTAATCTTTAACAATGGTGTAATTGTGACATATAGAGTTAATGTTAATCCAGAAATGCTTAAATGGGCAAGAATTAATGCTGGATTCGAGTTTGATGATTTACCAAAATCTCTTAAAAATGTGCCTTTATGGGAGGAAGGAAAAATCAAACCTACATGGAATGATTTAAGAAGATTGGCTAAAAAATATAAGAGACCTCCTGTTTTTTATTTTGCCTCCAGTCCTCCAGTTGATAATTCTCCTGAAATTATTGAATTTAGATCCAATGAAATAATTGACAAATTTAGTTTAGATTTAAATTTGGAATTAAATAAAGCTAAATATCGTAGGAATGTTTTTATTAATCTTAATAATGATTATAATATTAAATTAAAGGATTTTTCAACAATTATTCATGAAAATAAAAATGTCGAATTTTTTTCTAACTATATCAGGAGCTTAATGAATATTTCTTTTGATTCTCAAGCTAAATGGATTTATAATATTAATGAAAAAAAAGATCACACACATTCTAACTTCTTATATGAGTGGAAAGAGATTATTTCAGATTTAGGAATTTTAGTATTCGAAACTGAGAAAGTTCAAGAAAATGAAATGAGTGGTTTGTCTTTGTATTATGATATAAGCCCTATTATTTTGTTAAATGGTAAGAATAGTATTAATAGGAGAATTTTTACATTGATACATGAGTTGGTTCATTTATTAATGGGTGAAACCACCATTGGAAAGGTGGATTTTAATAATAAAAAGGAAGCATTCTGTAATAAAGTAGCAGCCAATGTATTGGTTCCTTCAGATCTTCTTAAAAATAGTAAATTATCTAAAAATGTTTCAGTTAAATCTTTAAGTAAAGATAAAATTAATTATAGGCAATTAGGAACCTTATCTCATATGTTTGGGGTAAGTAAACAAGTTATTTTAATACAGTTATATAAAATAAATAAAATTTCTCTTAAATTCAAAAATGAATATTTAAATCAATTAAAAGAACAAAATAATGTAAAAAAAATTAAGGAAAAAGAAAAAAGAAGCTTTGGAGGAATTTCCCCTGTTGGTAAGGTTAAAAAATATGTTGGGAAACCATTCTCAAGATTTATTATAGATGCCTATGAGAATAATATTATAGGATATTCATCTTTTCAAAAATACTTAGATTTAGATATTGATCTTTTAGATTCCTTACATGACGAAGTTTATAATTTTTTTAGGTGAGAATATGGATTCTGTATCTGAATTTATTGAAAAAAAAGAAGTGATTAATAGAAAACAAATAGCTATTGATTTCGCTAACTCCTTAAATCACAAGGAGATAGAAAAAATTATTTTATTTGGTTCCGTTGTTCGTGGTGAAGATAACGAAGAATCAGATATTGATATTTTAATTATAACCACTGATGAGGATAAGATAGAAGATGAGGTTTATAGGAAAGTAATGGATTTCCTCCTTAAAACTATGGTGTATATTTCTGCTAAAATAATCCCTATTAAAGATTATGAGAAATTTAAAAACCTCCCATTTTTTGTAAATGTGGCTAAAGAAGGTGTTATAATTGGATAAGACTCCTGAATTCTTTTTTGAATTATCATTAGAATCTCTTAAAGATTCAAAAATTGCTATTGAGAATGGAAGATATAGAATGGCTGAAAATCGTTCTTATTATGCTGTTTTTTATGCTGCTGAAGCATTATTATTAAAAAAAGGAATATCAAATAAAACTCATGCTGGAACCATATCTAAATTTGGATTAGAGTATGTTGTTAAAGAAAATTTTAATAGTGAAATTGCTAAATTTATATCAAATTTAGAAGAGGCTCGATCAAAAGTAGACTATGGATATGTTCCTGAAGTTAGTGAAGATAAAGCCATAAAAGATTATAGGAAAGCTGAAAAATTTATTGAAGAGTGTAAAAAATTTTTATAGTGTTTTGTGATGGCTTAAAATGATAGAATCAAATCTTAATGGAAAAACTAAAGGCATTTTAGAGTAAACTATCAATAAACTAAAAGAATTATTTCCAGAAATAGTTATAGTATGTAAAATAGACTTTAATAAGCTAAAAACATTACTTTCAGATGAGATAAATGATTCTCCAGAGCGGGATAACTTTACTTAGAATGGAAAAGTAAAGCTATCCATGAAGCACAAAAACCATTAAATTAAAGATTTTATCACTTGAAGAGTTTATCCAATAATTATTTTAATAAAATTTTAAATATCTAAAATTTCATTAAATGATTATTATTATTATAAATTCTAAATTTAATTATTAATGATTTTAATAAAATTCATAATGAATAACTTTTTTAAAAATAAAAAATAAATATTATTAAAAAATATTAATTTAAAATTATTTATATTAATTAAATTAGCGAAAATAAGTTAAATATAACAACAACCAAAGAAATATAATTAGATATAGATTTATTCTCTTATTAATGGTGATAAAAATGAATAGAAAACAAATAGCTATTGATTTTGCTAAATCATTGAATCACAAAGAGATAGAAAAAATTATCTTATTTGGTTCTGTTGCTCGCGAAGAGGATAATGAAAAATCTGACATTGATATTTTAATTATCACCTCTAAGGAATCTGATAAAATGAAAATTAGAGATGATATTTATACTAAAACTTTTGATATAATGTTAAAAACTGGAGAGTTTATTTCTGCTAAAATCAAATCAATAGAACATTACAATAAGTATAAAAACTTTTCTTTTTTTGTTAATGTGGAAAATGATGGGATAATAATCCCCTTAGGAGATGGATAGTTAAGATGAAAAAATGCCAACAACTAAAAAACTTTCAAAAAAAGATAAAAAAACAACCGAAATACTTTTAAATGATATTAAAGAAATTTTAAAAAATCTTTATAATTCAAAATCTTTAAAAGGACTATTAAAGGAAAAAACTATTTTATAGAATGGAATGTGAATGAGAAAGGAAAAATAGAATTAGAATTTGTTAAAAAATTAAGTTTTGAAGATATGGTCGGTAGATACAAAGCTAAAAAACCAATAAACAGTCTAAAACTGAAAAAACAATTTAGAAATGAATAACTTATATGATTTTTCTCGATTCAAGTTTTTTAATAGCTATTTTTGTTGAAAATGACGATTAACATGAAGATGCATTAAAAATACTCCCAAAAATACTCCCAAAAATACTCCCTAAAATAGTTAAAAAAGAAACAATATCAATATATCCTTTTTTGATTCAATGTACATTAAAATCATGGCACAAAAAACTATCTACAAAATAGCTTCATTTGACCATCATTTTGATAATAAAGACAAAATAATCAGAGTACAATAAGGGTGTTAATTATGATAGAATCAAAGCTTAATATTGAAAGTAAAGACATTTTAGAAGAAAATATCAATAAATAAAAAAAGTGACTGTTCATAGCTGTTCAATGCTGTTCATTTTTTGAACACCAAAAGATGTTAATTAAGTTTATTTTGAGATTAATTTTTGGAAAAATATGAAAATTATTCTATTTGTTTTAATCGTCATTTAAAATATTGAACTCAAAATTATAATTATTAATTAATATAAGTAATTATTAAACTTTTATTTAGTAATTTAATAAATTTAAATCTTCATTTAAAAAAAAAATAATTTTTAATTTAAAATATAAATATTTGATTTGTGTTAAAAATTAAGTGTTGCAATATAAAAAATTTAAGTATTTAAATTAGATATATTAATTAATAGTTCTTATTGAAAATAGTTCTTATTGAAAATAGTTCTTATTGAAAAGTTCTTAAATTTTAAAATGATAATTTTTTTGAAATGATAATTTTTTTATTAAATTATTTAATTTTAAATATTACTTTATAAAAATCTATGATTTCAAATTTTAAATAATTTTAATATTATTATTGGAGTAAAGTTCTTAAAAATCTGTTTAGATTTTATCCAAGATTTAAATGGGTAATAAAATATTTTTTTAGGTGAAAATATGAAGTCTGTGTCTGATTTTATTGAAAAAAGAGAAGTAATTAATAGAAAACAAATAGCTATTGATTTTGCTAATTCTTTAAATCATCCAGAAATTGAAAAGATCATTTTATTTGGCTCTGTTGCTCGTGGAGAAGACAATGACGAATCTGATATTGATATTCTTATTCTTACTTCTAAAAAATGTGATAAATTTAAAATAGATGATGATATATACAGTAAAGTTATGGATGTTGTTTGCAGAAAAGGAGAATACATAGCAGCTAAAATAATTCCATTTGAACATTATAGAAAACATAGTGAAAATTCTTTTTATACCAATGTATTTAATGAGGGCATTGTTCTTGCATGATCATGATTCAGCATTTTCAAAGAGACATAGTGAAAATATTCAAACATTCGGTAAATGGTATGTTGTAAATGATACTTTTGATAGAGGTATGTAAAATATGTTATGGTATTAAATAAGCATGAAAAACATTTAAAAATTTACTTAATTTCTAACACAGCATATAAAAAAAGGATATGAAACCATCTCTGATATTATAATGTTAATGAGTTAATATTTTATTGAGGATACTATGATAAAAAAGAAGATATTTATTAGTTCAAATCAATCAGATTTTGAAAAAGAACGGAGAGAAATAAAGGATTTCATTGAAAATGATCCTTTATATGCTAATTATTTTGAGGTCTTTATTTTTGAGGATACTCATGCAACTGGAATTTCTCCTCAAAAAGTTTATTTGGATAAAGTTAAAAATAGTGATATTTATATTGGTCTTATTGGGGAAAACTATGGGACTAAAAATGAAAATGGGATTTCCGCTACAGAAGAAGAGTTTAATGAATTTATTAAAGGACCAAACAAAACTAACACATATTTGTTTATTCTTGAAGATATAAAAAAGGACAAAGACACTGAAAAATTCATTAAAAAAGCCCGTGATTTTACTTATTCTAAATTTACAAGAAATAATTTTGAAAAAAAGATAAAAGAGAGTTTGTCTAATTTTCTTGAAAAAAATAAACTTTTAGTTAATCCAGAATTTGATTCAAGGATAGTTTTCAATGGATCTTGTTTAGATATTGATATGGTTGAATTGAATTCATTTTTAATTAAAAGTGACTTAAGCAATGATATTTTAAGTGAAAATATTAAAAACACTCTTTTAAATAAACTTCAAATTTTTGAAGAAGTTAATAATGAAATTAAACCTAAAAATGTGGCTATTTTATTTTTTGGGAAAAATATTCAAAAATTTCTACCTCAACATGAGATAAGATTGACTAAATTTTCTGATGATGAAGGTACTGAAATTTTAGATTCCATAGACTTAAAAGATCCGATTTATTCCATGCTAAAAAAATGTAAAAACTTTATTATTTCAAACACTAAAACAGCACAAGAGATTATTGGATTTGATAGAAAAGATATTAATGAATATCCTTATGATGCCCTAAGAGAAGGAATTATAAATGCTATGGCTCATAGAGATTATAATATTGATAATGTTCCAATATTGTTTTCAATTTTTAGGAACCGAATTGAAATTATAAGTCCTGGAAAATTATTACCTCCTGCAACATTAGAAGACTTAGGACTAATTCCTGTCCATAGAAATAAAAAGATTTGTGAATTGTTTAGGGAAACTAAAGATATGGAGAGAAGAGCCACAGGAATTCGTAAAATGCAAAGAATTATGAAAGAGCATGGTCTTAAACAACCAAAATTTGAAGAAATAGGAGAATTATTTAAAGTCACTTTTTATGGTCCTGAAAAGATGGAAGATTTGTTTAAAAGTAAGAAAAATAGTTCAAATTTGAGAGAATTAAATTTGAATGACAGACAGATTTCTGCTTTAGAATATATGATAAATAATAATAAAGAATTAACTGCAAATTTGTATGCTAAATTGTTCAATATTTCACGACCTACAGCTTCTAGAGATTTAAATAAATTAGTTAATTTAGATTTGATTAAACGTCATTTTAATGGAAAGTTTAATGAATTTTATGCACATAAAAGTAAATAAAAAAAGTGACTGTTCATAAGCTGTTCATAGCTGTTCATTTTTTGAACACCAAAAACTATTGATTAAATTTATTTCAAGATTAAAGTATGTTCAATTATTTTATTTTCAGATGATTTTAGAGAAATAAATAGGTTTACAAGTAAATTAATGGGAAAATCAAAGACCATTTACTTAAAAAAATTATTTTCATGCTTTTAATATAGTACTAACATTAATTTTTGGAAAAATATGAAAATTTTTCCATTTGTTTTAATTTTTATTTAAAATACTGAACTCAAAATTATAAATTTTAGTTAATATAAGTAATTATTTAGTTATATTAATTTAAAATCATTTATATTAATTAAAAATCATTTATATTAATTAAAAATCATTTATATTAATTAAAAATCATTTATATTAATTAAAATATATTTATATTAATTAAAATTTAACATTATGGATTTTTATAAAATAATATTTAAAATTAAATAATTTAATAAAGAAATTTATACTTCAAAATTTAAAAGCTTATATTAATTTAAAATCATTTATATTTATTAAAATATATTTATATTAATTAAAATTTAAAATTATGGATTTTTATAAATTAATATTTAAAATTAAATAAAATTAAATAATTTAATAAAAAAAGTTATACTTCAAAATTTAAAAACTTATTCATAAAAACTTATTCATAAAAATTATATTTTAATAATAATATTGGTCGTTATATGAGTTCAAAAATAGCTAAAGGTACTATTCTAATAATAATAGGCAATGGAATCTTTCGAATTGGAGGATACATTTACCGTTTTTTAATGGCTGGACTTCTTGGACCATCATCTTATGGTATTTTGCAGGCAACACTATCGTTTCAAGGAATATTTCAAGTTTTAGCTTCAGGAGGTATTCCACCAGCAATAGCTAAATATATATCAGAATATACTGCATTAGATGAATATGCATTGGCAAGGCAAACAATTTATACCTCATTAAAAATAATGATTTTTTTAGGACTTTTATCGACTCTTTTGATAGTGTTTTTTGTAGCTCCATGGCTTGCTTATTCTTTTTTCGACAAACCAGAATATATTTATCCACTTCAAGCTGTTGGACTTATAACACCGTTTAGTGTGATTGTTGGGGCTTTTAGAGGGGCATTTCAAGGAGCATATAAAATGGAATATATACTATACACTCGTGCATTTGAACAGTTTTTAATAATTATTTTTTCAGTTGCATTGGTAATCATAGGTTTTTCAGTTGTAGGAGCTGCTTTTGGTTCAGCCATAGGATTTTTAGGGTCTGCTATACTTTCAGTCATAATATTTAAAAAGTACATGGGTAAGTACATTCCAAAACCAGATAATGAATATAAATTTACAATAAAAGAAGAATTAAATTTAGCTAAAAAAATAGCTACTTTTTCTATTCCTGTTATAATCACAGGTTTAGCTGAAATGGGAATTTTTGCAATATCCACATTTGTATTAACACGATTCCTTGAATCTAATTTCGTTGGATATTTTGGAGCTGCAGATCCAATATCACGCTTTCCATTGATGATTTCAACTTCATTGGCTACAACAATATTACCTGCTACTTCTGCATCATTTGCACAAAAAAATTTTAAGCAACTTCAAAAATATGTTTTACAAGCTTATAAATATTCAATGATAGTTATAGTTCCTATGTGCATTGGATTAGCTTTATTTTCAAAACAAGTATTAGAATTAGTCTACTTTACAAATCATGATTACACTTTAGGAGCAGGTGCATTAAGTATTTTAGTTATAGGAATGAGTTTTTATTCAATGTTTGCAATTTCATCAAGTATAGTCCAAGGAATTGGCAATCCAAAAATTCCCACTTATATTTTAGCTATTGGAGCGATTGTTACTTTAATCTTAAATTGGATTATGGTTCCAGTTTATGGAATTGTTGGAGCAGCCATGGCAACAACAATAGCTTGCTTCTTTTTAATGGTGCCGATGGTTTACATATCTTTAAAACTCACTAAATCATCTTTCCCAAATATTTTTTTCATTAAAATTATTCTCACATCAGCTATTATGGGTGGAGTCATTCTTCTTATACCAAAGACAGTTTTTGGTTTAATAGTTGGTCTTATTTTATGTCCAATAATATATCTCATCTCTTTAATACTTGTTAAAACTTTCGAGTTTGAAGATTTAGAATCTATTAAAGAACTTTCTCATAAATTTGGTCCTTTAAATAAATTAGTTAGTAAATTAATTGATTTAATAGAAAAATTTTATGAAAAATCATTGTAGTGGCTTCAATAAAGTTCTTATTAAATAATTTTTTAGAAAATATTTTAAAAATAAATATTATTAAAATTTATTTATTTAAAATTAATTATATTAATTAAAATAAACCTATATTATTTAAAATTCAAAATTATGGATTTTCATGCAGTAATATTTAAAATTAAATAACTTAATAAAAAAAAAATATTGTTTAAAATAAAAGAAAATAAGTTTACAAAACAATTGTATGCCTTATTTTATTCTTCTTCTTGATAAGAACCAACATAATCACCAGAACCAATGACCTCAAAAACAACTCCTTGAACTATTCTATCTCCTTTTTTTATTTTGTAATCAAAATCTCCATGATTATACACTAAAAACATTAATGTTCCATAGAATCCAGGATCACCAACAGCTGTTTGAATTGAAACAAATGAGCGAAGTAAGGTTGATCTTGGTTTATATAACATAGAATAACCTTTAGGAATTTTTATTTTACGATCAATAGTAACAAAATAAGCTGTTTTAGGTTTAAGTGTATAAATTGGTCCATCCAATGGTTCAAGTTCTGGTAAAACTTTTTCATTGTCAATTAATGAACCAGCAGATTTTTGAATAAAAACCTCATCAAGAGGCAAATCAATCCCAGAAGCTTGTATAAATTCTTTAAAATTTGGGAATAACTTAATAAGTTCTTTTTCACCAAGCATAATTAATCACAACATAACTTTTATATTCAATCATTGAGAATATTTAACTAAAAAATCATTTTCATGATACCTATTAAATCCTTTAAAAAAATTTAGTGCATTATAGTGGTTTTGATAAAGTTCTTAATAGGTAACTTTTTTAAAAATAAATTATTGTTAAATGATATTAATTTAAATTATTAATATTAGTCAAAATATATTTATATTATTATAAAATTTAAATTTATAGATTTTTATAAAAGAATATTTAAAATTTTTTATAACATGATATTTAAAATTTATAGTGGTTTTGATAAAGTTCTCAATAAATAATTTTTTTAAAAATAAATATTATTAAAATATATTAATTTAAAATTATTTATATTAATTAAAATAAGTTTATATTAATTAAAATTTAAAATTATTGATTTTCATGAAATAATATTTAAAATTATTGATTTTCATGAAATAATATTTAAAATTATTGATTTTCATGAAATAATATTTAAAATTATTGATTTTTATAAATCAATATTTAAAATTATAGATTTTAATGAAATAGTATCTAAAATTAAATAATTTAATAAAAAAATTATCATTTCAAAATTTAAGAACTTTTTCATAATGACTTTAAATAAATTTTTTTAAGATAAATAAAAGAAAATAATTTTACATAATACAACAT
Source organism: Candidatus Methanovirga meridionalis (assembly GCA_031289325.1). Lineage (GTDB taxonomy): Archaea > Methanobacteriota > Methanobacteria > Methanobacteriales > Methanobacteriaceae > Methanovirga > Methanovirga meridionalis. Next base: position 1,920 of record JAITPS010000166.1, on the reverse strand, counting down.
AATAACAAAACACAATATAATGATTTCACCAAGTTATTCTTAATATTTAAAACATTATTATTAATTACGATTAAAAAGAGGATTTAAAGTGTTTAATAAGATTTTAATTGCAAATAGAGGAGAAATAGCTATTCGGATAATGAGGGCTTGTAGAGAATTAGATGTTAAAACTGTAGCTATTTATTCGGATGCTGATGAAAATTCAATTTATGCGAATTATGCCAATGAAAAATATGGTTTAGGTGATCCTTTACCAGCTAAAAGCTATTTAAACATAGATAAAATAATTCAAATAGCTATTGATTCTGAAGTTGATGCTATACATCCAGGTTATGGTTTTTTAGCTGAAAACCCAAGATTAGGAAATGAATGTGAAAAGAATTCTATTAAATTGATAGGGCCTAAAGGTTCTATTATTGAGGCTATGGGAGATAAGATAAGAGCTAAAAAATTAATGATAAAAGCAGGAGTCCCTGTAGTCGAAGGTACAGATGAAGGAATAAGTGATGTGGATGAGGCTAAAGAAATAGCTAAATCAATTGGGTATCCAATCATGATTAAAGCTTCATCTGGTGGTGGTGGAATTGGTATGCGAGTAGTTGAAGAAGAAGATGAGTTAATTCGTGCTATTGAATCAACACAATCAGTTGCTTCAGCAAATTTCGGAGATTCAACAGTGTTTATAGAAAAATATCTTGAAAAACCTCGCCATATCGAATTTCAAATATTAGCTGATGATTATGGAAATATTATACATGTTGGTGACCGTGAATGTTCTATTCAAAGAAGACATCAGAAGTTAATAGAAGAAGCACCTTCACCAATAATGACCGAAAAATTAAGGGAACAAATGGGAAACAGTGCAATTAAAGCTGCTGAATCTATTAACTATGCAAGTGCAGGAACAATAGAGTTTCTATATGATAATGGGAGTTACTACTTCTTAGAAATGAATACTCGTATACAAGTAGAACATCCTATTACAGAAATAGTCACAAATGTAGATCTCATTAAAGAACAGATAAAAATAGCTAATGGTGAGAATTTGACCTACAAACAAGAAGATATTAATATTATTGGTCATGGAATTGAATGCCGTATAAATGCAGAAGATCCATTTAGTGATTTCATGCCTAATCCTGGAAAAATTACAGCATACAGATCACCAGGAGGTCCAGGAGTTCGTGTTGACAGTGGAATATATATGAACTACACCATACCAAGATTTTATGACTCCATGGTTTCTAAATTAATCGCATTTGGAAGGGATAGAAATGAAGCTATTAGCCGAATGAAAAGAGCATTAGGAGAATACATTATTCTTGGTGTTAAAACAACTATTCCTTTTCATAAAGCTATTATGCGAAATGAAAACTTTATTAATGGAGAATTACACACTCATTTTGTAGATGACCATAGAAAAGGAATTGATGATGATATGGAAAAAATTATTCTTAAAGATTTAGAAAGAATGAACAGATTAAAATCAACATTTACATCATCTAAAAAAATAGCAGCTATTACTGCAGCAGTAGAGTCTTATTTAAATAATGCAAAAACTAAAAAATATTAATATTATTTAATAATAAGTTATCTTATTTAATAATAAATTACTTTATTTAATAATAAATTACTTTATTTAATATAAATTACTTTATTTAATAATAAATTATTGTAGTAGTTTTTGATAAAGTTCTTAATAAATAATTTTTTTAAAAATAAATAATTTCAAAATATATTTATTTAAAATTAGTTATATTAATCAAAATATATTTATATTATTTAAAATTTAAAATTGTAGTTTTTTATGAATTAATATTTAAAATTAAAGTTTTTTATAAATTAATATTTAAAATTATAGATTTTTATAAAATAATAATTAAAATTAAAGTTTTTTATAAAATAATAATTAAAAATATA
>JAITPS010000162.1 GCA_031289325.1 Candidatus Methanovirga meridionalis | reverse complement strand
AATCTATAATTTTAAATTTCAAATAATATAAATAAATTTCAATTAATATAAATAAATTTCAATTAATATAAATAAATTTTAAATAATATAAATAAATTTTAAATAATATAAATAAATTTTAAATAATATAAATAAATTTCAATTAATATAAATAAATTTTAAATAATATAAATAAATTTCAATTAATATAAATAAATTTTAAATAATATAAATAATTTTAAATTAATATTTTTTAATAATATTTAATTTTAAAAAAAGTTATTTATTAAAAACTTTATCAAAACCATCATACTTTAATTATAATATTTATAAATAAATTATATGAATAATAAGTTATACTAATAATAAATTTTTTTTATTAAATTATTCAATTTTAATTATTATTTTATAAAAATCTATAATTTTAAATTTTAAATAATATAACTATATTTTAATTAATATTAAAAAATTTTCTTTTTTTTTAAAGCTATAAACGAAAAATCATTGATATTTAAGTTATCATTGATAATAAAACATTGATTTTCTTCATTTTAAAAAATTTTCTATTTTTTAATTGCAAAAATTCATCCTCTTTTTACAGTTTCCTTGTTTTTAATTTATTTAGAAAATAATCCATATAGAATAACTAATAAAGCAGCTACTAATCCAAATTCCCCGTATCCTAATATTATAAAGAAGTAAGAAATTACAAAAACAAATAAGAATAGGGCAAACATTTTTGCTTTTTTGTTCATAATAAAGTTTAAAATAGTTCTTGTAAATTCAGAAGGTATGTAATATGCATACACTCCATTAGCTAATTCAAAATTAACAAGAGATAAAGGAGTATTTGTTATAACCTCATCAGCCAATTGAGCTCTTTCACCAGCTTCATGTCTTGTTCTGCCTACACCAGCCCTAATTGTTGTTTTATTATTTAATGTAAACCATGCAGCATCTAATCCTGCTTTAATAGCTAAGTTTTTACTTGGAAATTTAGCTATTAAATCATCCCCTCCTTCACGATAGCCTTCAATTGTACCTTCACATTCAGTTATAATGAAGTTTTTAATGTTGTTCATTATTTCCACTAATTTATCCTTACCATATTTATTTGTAAAAAGAGTTGAATTTATCATATCAATGAATAAATAATTTTGATGGACTTCAAAACCTCCCATAGGATCATCGAATCTACTTTCAAATACAAGAGCATATTCTCCACCTAATTTAGTAAAACCAATACCAGATAATGATCCAATTTCTTTATTAAGATTTATCAGTCTTTCAACTGCTGCTGCTGCAGTCATTCCAACAGCCGCCATTACATTAAGTTCATTGGATAATCCAATTCCAATAAGTTTAGTAGCTATTTTAATCGCATCATTTTTAGAAAGCATACGAGCAACAATTTCAGTGGAACTATATTCCTCAATCTCTCCTTTTGCATCCACTATGATTTTAGAAAATTCATTGATTAATGGATTTGAAGCAGATAACTCAACATAAAGATATCTATCATTACCTGTAATAATATTACTTACAAGAGCATACTCTTCAATTTCATTCTTAGCAGGTTTTAATTCATAGAATTTATGATTTACAGGGATATTTTTTTCACCTACATCTTTTAGTAAGTTATAAAAAATACTTTCAGTAGTAATGTTGGCTTCTTCAATTTCTATAAGCATGGTTTTTGTAAAATTAATCATTTCAACATATTCATTCTCTAATGTAGAAGAAGGAACATATTTAGTGCCTATACTTATAATCTCATATTTAAGTATTAACTTAAAAACCCATTTTATCAAATAATTATTAGCCATCACATATCCTCCGGTAGTGTATCTTAGTTTAAAATTTTGTTTTTATTAATCTTGATTCTTCTTTTGTGGATCTAAGTGAAGATCAAATTCTCCAGGATTTTCTAAAGTTAAATTCGATTTAACTGCAACAATAGGAAATTTTTTAGAATTTATTCTGCCAGCTATTGTGCTTGCAATGCTACGAGAATTCCTTTTTATAAAAGATGCATCATGCGGGTTAATAATAATTTCTATATTAAACGGAGAATCATCTAAAATTTCATCGGAATAAATTATATTCAATTCAAATGCTCCTGATTTCATGAATAAATCATTTCGAACAATGATTAAAGGATTTTTATCAAGATGTAACCTATCTTTTATAGTGACTGAAATATTCCCTGCATTTTTCACTGCTTCTTTGTAATCTTTAGGATGTACTAAAACAAAAATTATATGTGGAGCTGAAGCCTCAACACTTTCAATCATATCCATAACTTTTCCAAACATTGGTATTTTTGAAATTACTCCTTCAATTTTATTTTCCATCTTTGATTGATCAAATCTATCCATTCGAATAATGGATTCTTTTGCAATATTCAATGGTGAAAATTCAATACCCTTTTTACCCCAATATACATCAGTCCTACTTTTTTCAAGGCTTGATAGAATCTCATCACAAATTTTTTGAAGAATGTTTCTAACTCTTTTTGGTTTTTTATGTTCACCCAATATAATTTCATTATTTTCAAAGGAAAATGGAATTCTCATATTGTTAATATCATGAAATTCATCAGCAAAATCTCTAAAATGATCATTAGAGAGAATTTTAGCATGCTCATTTTCAGCTAATATAAGGATGAAATGGTCTGCATTGTTACCAGTTTCAACTTCTTCAATTGTATCATTCTCAACCAATGAAATATATTCTTCTTTATTATCTATATTATGCCTTAATGATGCATCAGCTATAATTGCAAACTCATCACTTCTTTTTTTTAAAGCATTTATTGCTGAGAATAAATAATCTAATTTTGCTTTAGAACCTTCTTTTTTTCCAAAACTTGCTACATTTGATGCATCAATAACAACTTTCAATATATCACCAATTATTATTTTTATAAGTTTTCATCTATAGTGGTGGAAAAAACGTTTTTAATTAATCACTTATCTTTAAATATCTTATTTTTAAATATCTTATCTTTAAATATCTTATTTTTAAATATCTTATTTTTAAATATCTTATTTTTAAATATCTTATTTTTAAATATCTTATTTTTAAATATTTTATTGTTAAAAATTTATTTTCAACTTAGAAGAATAAATTCTCTGTTTTTATAAATTTCAAATTAAAATTAAATTAATTTTTTAAATAATAATTTTTATTTCTTCATTATTGAAAATTTATTTTCAAATTAGGAGAATTTATTCTCTTTATAAAAATAATCACTATAATTTTTTTAATTAAAAATTTAATAATTACCTTTCATTTTTAAAAGCTTCATTATTGAACTTGTTCAATTAGAAACTGAAAATCTTAGATTTTCCTAAGTTCTCTTCAATAACAAATCTGAAAGATTTCCTGTATTGAAATTTCTTATTTCAATTAGAAAAACGAAGTTTTTATGTACTTAAAAACATTATTTCATACATTATATTAAAAAGAAAATAATAGTTACAATTAAATTTCATATTTACAATTAAATTTTAATAATAAAAGCATATTTATAATTAATAGTATATAAAACCATCGGTTAAATATAATTTTATTCATCTTTTTATCTTAATATTTCTTTTATATTAATTTTTTTATCCCTAAAGAAATATGAACTTATATTTAACTATTTTAAAAACAAAACTATATTAATAAATCTTTAATGAAAATATTACCCTAAATGAATAAATTAAAAGTTGATATTATATTGTATGAAATAATGTTTGTGAGAAAAAAAATCAAAGACAGATATTTAAAACGAGAAATTGATGATTTCTCTAAATTTCTTTCAGAAATAAACTGAAAATCATAGACTTTCCGTTTTTAATTGAATAAATTCAATAATGAAGTTCTTAAAAATAAAACATAATTTAGTGTTTTGTAAATTTATTTTTATCTATATTTAACTTTTAAATAAATATTTTGGAAGTATCATATAATAAAATTTCTTTAAATATAATAAAATTTCTTTAAATATAATAAAATTTCTTTAAATATAATAAAATTTCTTTAAATATAATAAAATTTCTTTAAATATAATAAAATTTCTTT
>JAITPS010000111.1 GCA_031289325.1 Candidatus Methanovirga meridionalis | reverse complement strand
AACTTAATCTGAAATTTAATAACTTAATCTGAAATTTAATAACTTAATCTGAAATTTAATAACTTAATCTGAAATTTAATAACTTAATCTGAAATTTAATAACTTAATCTGAAATTTATAACTTAATGTGAAATTTATAACTTAATAAATGAATTTAAGGAAACAATAATGTTAATAAATGCTGATTTACATATTCATAGCCGTTTTTCAATGGCAAGTTCTAAAGATATGACAATAAATAATATAGCTCCTCAAGCTAAATTAAAAGGACTTCAATTAATTGGGACAGGAGATGGTTTCCATCCGAAATGGTTAAATATAATTGAAGAAAGTACAACTTATTCTGGGGATGGAATATATTCTAACAAAGATTGTGATTTTATTTTAACTGCTGAAGTTGAAGCTAAAAGTAAAATCCATCACTTGTTTATTATTCCAAATATTGAAACAGCAAAAGAAATGTCTGAAAAATTATCCTCTAAAAATAAAGATGTGGATGGTAGACCACGAGTTGATATGGATGGTTCGGAGATTAAAGATTTAGCAATGGATTATGAATGCTTATTTGGTCCTGCTCATGCTTTTACACCTTGGACTGGAATGTATAAAACATATAATAGTGTGTATGATTGTTACGATGGAAAACCTGATTTTTTAGAGTTAGGCCTCTCTGCAGATAGTAATATGGCAGATAGAGTAAAAGAACTTCAAGATATTCCTTTTTTAACAAATTCTGATGCTCATTCTCCATGGCCGCATAGGTTAGGTAGAGAATTTAATCAAATTGAAATGGAAGATGTTTCTTTCACATCCCTTAGGAAAGGAATAAAAAATAATGAAATTAAAGCTAATTATGGTCTAATTGCTGATTTAGGTAAGTATCATATGACTGCTTGCAGTAAATGTTACCAAATAGTGGATCCTCTTTTTGCTAAGAAAAACAAAATGAAATGTGATGATTGTGGAGGAATAATAAAAAAAGGTGTTGATTTTAGAATATCTGAAATTGCTGATTGGAATAAATCAAAACATCCTAATTATCGTCCACCTTATATTCATTTAATGCCTTTAGCTGAAATTATTAGTATGACATATAATAAAGGTGTTACAACAAAAACTGTACAAAACATTTGGAAGAATCTAATTAAAGAGTTTAATAATGAAATAGATATTCTTATTAATATTCCACTTCCAGAAATTAATATGGTTGATAAAGAAATTGCAATAGCTATTAATGCATTTAGAAATAAATCTATCTACATAACTCCTGGAGGAGGAGGTAAATATGGCAAAATATCTTTAAATAAAGATTTTGAAGTTAAAAAAAGAAAACAAATGACTTTAGATAACTTTAAAAATTAGATTTAAAAAAAGTTATATACTATTTAATTTCATTAAAATAAGATATAAAAGCTTCCATTTGTTTTAAAGATCTTAAATAAGTTTCTTTTTCAGCATAGCCATGTGGGGATAAAACTTCACAAGTTACTGCTGGAATTCCAGATAAATTAGATTCATCTTCCAATGCTCCTTTAAATGCTGATCCAGCCATATCAAAAAACATGAGTTCGGAGTCAAGTTTTTTAGAGATATATTCCCCAATCTCATAACTTTTATCTAAAGGTTTTAAACTACAAAAAATTCCTTCTTTTCCAGGATTACTATTAATGGATGTTGAATGAAAATCAGCAAGAGAATCAATCTTAAGTTCATCTGCTTTTTTTAGAATTGTATTAGTTAATGTTCCATGAATAGCTGAAGATCGATTTAAATCATTATTGTTAAACCAACGAATGTTTTGCATAGTGGATTTAGGTGCTGTGAAAGGAATAATATAAATCGTTGCATATAAATCCATATTGAATAGCTTCTCCATTAACATTAAAGAAGCAATTTGGGGAGGAATTTCATTACCATGAACTCCTGAAACTATCATGATTTTCAAACCCCCAGAACCGAACTTATAAATTGATGTTCCTTTAACTGCTTCCTTTAATACATACCTTGAAAGTGGTGTTTTTGGAATATATTTAAAAAGATAGTAATTTGCACTAATAAACCCTCCAGAATAAGGAAACAAAATATCTGAATCTATCTTATTGTCTAAAGAATTAATATTTTCAAGAGGACACATTAAAAACATTCCAATTAATGCTTCTGTTTTTGATAAATAGCTGCTTGAATTCCATGATGTTTAATCATGCCTTCAATTTCTCTTTGATCATTTTCTTTATCTTCAAAACTTATTTGTTTAATATCATGTAAACTAAATTTAGATTCTCTAGTTAAAATAGATATATGCCCTTTATAAAGACTTAAAACTATTTTTCCAGTTAATCTTCTTTGCATATAATCAATACTCTTATCTAAATCCTCTCTAAGTGGTTCTGACCATGATGCATTATATACAAGATCGGCATACAATGGAGAGACATAATCTATAAATCTTAATTCATCCTTTGTAAATACAAGCCCCTCTAATCCTTTATGGGCTTTAATAATAAGTGTTGCACCAGGCACTTCATAAACTTCCCGACTTTTAAGACCAACCATACGATCCTCAATAATATCTATTTTTCCAATTCCATTGTTTCCAGCTATTTCATTGGCTTTAGCTATTAAATCAATTAAAGACATTTTTTCATCGTTAATAGCTATTGGAATTCCAGCTTCAAAATCAATGCTTATTTTTTCAGGCTCATTATTTGCTTCTTTATCTGATTTCACCCAAAGGTAAGCTTCTTTTGGAACTTCATTTTTAGGGTCTTCAATAACATCTCCTTCAATAGATCTTCCCCAAATATTTTCATCAATACTAAATTTACTATCTGGAGATAAAGGAATACCATGACTTCTTGCATATTCTTGTTCCTCTGTCCTGGTTAGATTCAATTCTCTTATAGGAGCTATTATTCTAAAATTAGACATTGACCTTATTACACTTTCAAACCTGAATTGATCATTTCCTTTTCCAGTACAGCCATGAGCAATTGCAACAGCACCTTCCTTTTCAGCTATTTTAATTATTTTCATAGCTATTAATGGTCTTGCAAGTGAGGTACTTAATGGATATCCTTCATATACTGCATTAGCTTTTATTCCTCTTGATATGAAATCATTTGCAAATTCTTCTTTTGCATCTATATTGTAATGCTTAAAAACTCCAATTTTCTCTGCTACATTTTCAGCTTTATCAATTTCTTTTTTTGGCTGACCAACATCAACACAAGCAGTTATAACATCTAAATTATATTTTTCTTCCAATAATTTAATGCAAACTGTTGTATCTAAACCTCCACTAAAAGCAAGAACAACTTTATCCAAAATATCACCAATTTATATAATTACAAAACTTGAATTTTAGCAAACTCATTGTTTAGCAATATTGTTTTTCAATTTTCTTTTAAATTTAATTTTTTTTTTTTAATTAAATTAATTTTTAAATAGTATAATTAATTTTTAAATAATATGAGTAATTTTTAAATAATATAATTAATTTTTAAATAATATGAGTAATTTTTAAATAGTATAATTAATTTTTAAATAGTATAATTAATTTTTAAATAATATGAGTAATTTTTAAATAATATAATTAATTTTTAAATAATATAAGTAAATTTTAAATAATATAAGTAAATTTTAAATAATATGAGTAATTTTTAAATAATATAATTAATTTTTAAATAATATAAATAAATTTTAAATAATATAATTAATTTTTAAATAATATGAGTAAATTTTAAATAGTATAATTAATTTTTTAAATAATATGAGTAATTTTTAAATAATATAATTAATTTTTAAATAATATAATTAATTTTTTAAATAATATGAGTAAATTTTAAATAGTATAATTAATTTTTTAAATAGTATAATTAATTTTTAAATAATATAAATAAATTTTAAATAATATTTTTTAATAATATTTTTTAATAATATTTATTTTTTAATAATATTTATTTTTAAGAAAGTTGTTTATTAAGAATTTTATCAAAATCACTATAAATAATTTATTTTTATATAATTTATACATTTATAAATTAATACCAATTAAATAATATTTTTAATAATGAAAGAATATTAAAATCTTACTTAAATTATAAACAAGATAATTATTATTAAATAAGTTTAGAACTATGAATATTTAAGAATATATCATTTAGTGATAAATTATATTCTAAATTTAAGAAGTCTTCCTTTTTTATTTTTAACAATAATTTCTGCATTTATTGTAGGGATTGTTGCAACATCTTGTGGATGAAAAGGACCGTAAACCTTACTATCAACACCCATAAAGGAAGGCATTTTATCAAAGAAAAGTATTGGTTCACTGAGAACTTTATCCTTAATGTTTAATTTTTCATGAGTTTTAGAATTATTAAAGTATCTTTCTTCCTCATCTTCAAAAACAATGAATTGACTATCATTTTCATTGGAATTATTATCGTTTGAAATATCTTTTTTTGCATTATTTGAATTATTATTTGAATTATTATTTGAATTATTATTGTCCTTTAGTGAACCTGATTCATTAACATTATCCTTATTTATCAAATTATTTTCTTTATTAAGGTCTTTAATGGGTTTATTATCATTTACTGAATTATTATTCTGATTTACTGAATTATTATTCTGATTTATTGAATTAGATTCTCTGTTTTTAGTTTCATTTGATGAGATATGATTTTCCTTAGAATTTACATTAGTTTTAGGTTTAAGATCATTTGAATTTGAAGGCTGTTCATTACTTTCATTATCAGTATTCTTATTAATTGAAATATCATCCTCAATTGAAACATTCACATTCTTTTTAGTGTTTTTAATCTTAGGACTATCTTTTGATTTGTGTATTTGACTATTAATACTTTCTTTTTTCTCATCACGAATTATTTTAGCTTTTTTAATTTCATCGAATTTAGCTGAAATCTTATTTTGCTTATTATTATTAAAAGTTTCAGGATTATTGGTATCTGAAATTGTTGATGTTTTTAAATTATGTTCTTGAGAACTATTAAATTCTGTATTTTCGGATTTAAGATTCTTAAATTCTATGCTTTCATTTATTAAATCTGTAGAGATTCTTTCACGATGAACCTTTAAGGTTTCAATAATTGAAAAATATAATTTTTCCTCCTCAGAAGTTAAATTAAGAGGAGTCCTATCTAAAAAGTCGAATTGAGGTTTTCCTGAAAAAAGATGATACGAACGATGAATATTCATTATAGCAGTATTAGCAATTTTTTGTTCTCTTTTTTCATAGATTTCGGTGATTATTGCTATTGATTTCTTCAATACATGATTTTCTTCTGAAAAAGGATCGTCAGTAATACTTTCTTTAAGGTCAATGATAAATTTCCTTACTTTCTCGTAAAAATCATTATTTACTTGGGATAGGGAGCTATTGCCACGTTCTTTTTTTTGTATTGATCTCAATTTCTGAAAAAAATCCTCCAATTTAACTCCTCATAGACTTATTGAACACAGAAAACACCTATTTGGAATAAATATCTACAATATTCTTTCTAAATAGCTTAATAAATATACAATAGATATAGAATCAAGTTTAAAATCTTATTTATGAATTAATCAAGACAATGAATTTAAAAGAAAAATAGCTATTTAATCTTAGATAAGATTAAACAATAAAAAATATTCAGTAGTGAAAATTTAAATCTTTACTCCTCATCTTCCATTCTTGGAGCAAGTAAAAAACTTAATTCCCCATCTTCAGTAGCCATTTTAAGTTTAAGAGTTAAAGGCATATTTTCTCCAAGTTTAATACTGGTTATATCAGAGAATTTATCTGCTTTAAGCATTTCACGTATTTTATCTAAAGAATAAGTCGATTTAACTGATTCACTTACCTTTTCTCCATGAAGATACTCGATTTTTGCATCTCCAAAATCACCATTGGCTGATATTTTGAATTTATCACTATCAACACTAAAAGATATCTTATCAGAAAAAATGTCAACATCAGCAATAGAATCTTTTACTAAGGAGAAAGGTATCTCAAACTCTGTTGGATAATCTACTTCAGGTGGAGTAGGTGGTTCATCCTCAATATCTATAAGTCTAATTTTAAACTGACGTTTTGCCACACCAACAAACACTAAAATAAGATTACTTTCATCAAGAGATAATAATACTCTATCATCACTTTTAGAACGTCTTAAAACTTTCATTAATTCAGTGGTATCAACATTAATCTTCTCATCCGCATCACAAACAAACTCGTCGAATACACTCGCTTTTAATTCTAAATGGATAAATGTTACATGCCCACGGTCTAATGCATCTAATTTAAGACCTTCACTATTAGTTTGAATTTGCACTTCATCAACGATTGATGAAATAGCTTCAAAACTTGTCTTTAATATATTCGGATCACTTAATTCAGCTTTAAACATTAAAAAACACCTTTTATCTGAATTTACAACTAAGTTAAATTGAAAATAGCTATAATTATTTAAAGTATTGCATTACTTACTAATATATTTGCATTACTTACTAATATATGATATTTAGTATTAATTTATTTAGTATTAATTTATTTAGTATTAATTTATTTAGTATTAATTTATTTAGTATTAATTTATTTAGTATTAATTTATTTAGTATTAATTTATTTAGTAT
>JAITPS010000171.1 GCA_031289325.1 Candidatus Methanovirga meridionalis | reverse complement strand
TTATTATTTAAATTAAGTTTTTATTATTTAAATTAAGTTTTTATTATTTAAATTAAGTTTTTATTATTTAAATTAAGTTTTTATTATTTAAATTAAGTTTTTATTATTTAAAATAAGTTTATATTATTTAAAATAAGTTTATATTATTTAAAATTTAAAATTATAAATTTTTATAAATTAATATTTAAAATTAAATAATTTAATAAAAAAATTTAATAAAAAAATTTAATAAAAAAATTTAATAACTTTTCCAAATGACTATAATTTAATCTTATTGAAATTTTTAAAAATAAGGTATTTAAAAATAAGGTATTTAAAAATAAGGTATTTAAAAATAAGGTATTTAAAAATAAGGTATTAATTAAAAACATTTTTTCACCACTATAAATCAAAGAATAATCATATTCATCTACAAAATATTTTTCTATTACAATATTAATTCAATGGTTAATTCAATGATATCAACTTAAGATTTTTGATTAAAATTTCTATCTAAAAATCTTGTTTATACAAATCTCCATTTTTAATTTTACTCCATGCTTAAAAAAAATAATTTTCTTAGGTGACAGCATTGAATATTAATTATAATTTATTAAATTAAACTCCTTAATGAGGTTTCAATACAATGGAAGACATAGAAAACATAAATGACTTAATAAAAATAGTTCCTGATACAAGTAGTATAGTAGAAAATAGTGTAGAAAAGATTATAAAAGAATTAAATTATCCTGAAATTATAATTCCAGAAGCTGTAATAGCTGAACTTGAATATCAAGCAAATAAAGAAAGATTTACAGGAATAAATGGTCTTAAACATCTTGAAAACTTACATAAATTAGAGGAAAATGGTAAAATATCCATAACATTCACAGGTCGACGACCCAATAACTATGAAATATCATTATCTAAAACAGGTGAAATTGATGCGATGATTAGAGATGTTGCTAAAGCAGAGTTAGCAACCCTAATTACAAGTGATAAAATCCAAAGTTTAGTTGCTAAAGCACAAGGAATAAATGTTATATACATTCCCCAAGATTTAAAGGACTATTCTAAACTTAAAATTCATGACTTCTTTGATGATGAGACCATGTCTGTTCATCTTAAAGAAAATGTTGTTCCAATGGCTAAAAAGGGAAGACCTGGAAATATAAATCTTGTTAAGCTATCTGATGAAAAATTAACATATAATTATCTTCAAGAGTTAATAGATGAAATAATTGAAAGTTCAAGTCATGATTTTAAGAGTTATGTTGAAATGGATATGGAAGGTGCAAAAGTTATTCAATCAAGAGAATTTAGGATTTCAATAGCTAAGCCACCTTTCTCAGAAGGTTTAGAGATAACAGCTGTTCGTCCTGTTGCTAATGTTTCAATTTATGAATATGAACTTTCTGATATGTTAATTGAAAAATTAAAAAATAATTCAAATGGTATTTTAATTTCTGGTTCTCCAGGGGCTGGAAAAAGTACATTTGCCCAAGCATTAGCTGAATTTTATTCTAATGAAATGAATAAAATAGTTAAAACAATGGAGTCACCACGAGATTTACAAGTTCCAGATGAAATTACACAGTACTCTCCACTTGAAGGAAGTATGGAGAAAACATCTGATTTACTCTTATTGGTTAGACCTGATTTTACAATATATGATGAACTTAGAAAAACTGATGATTTTCATATATTCGCTGATATGAGACTTGCAGGTGTTGGAATGGTTGGAGTTGTTCATGCAACTAAACCAATTGATGGAATACAAAGAATAGCTTCAAGAGTAGAATTAGGTATAATTCCATCAATAGTTGATACCAATATATTCATTGAAGATGGTGAGATTAAAGCGGTATACGAAACAAATTTAACTGTTAAAGTTCCCAGTGGAATGAAAGAAGCTGATTTAGCAAGACCAGTTATTGAAGTTCGTGATTTTAAAACAAAAGAACTTAAAAATGAGATTTATACTTATGGAGAACAAACAATTGTCATGGATATTGATTTATTAAATTCACCTGAAACCATAAAGAAAAAATCTTCCTTAGAAAATATTGCTGAAAAGGAAATATTAAAAGAAGTTAAGAAAATCCTTCCAAAATCAAGAGTTAAAATTGAATTTGTATCAGAGGATAGAATTGATGTTTATATTGAGGAAAAGTACATTCCAAAATTCATTGGAAAAGGTGGAAAAAGAATTGATAAGTTAGAAAATAAATTAGGGATTAGTATTGGTGTTGAATTAATAGATGATCTTAATAAGAATGTAGAATCAAATCAAGACCCATTATATTTGAAGGTGGATAAGTCTAAAAAGTTTTTAAACTTGTATTTTCCAAAAAAATCTATTGGAGATAGTTTTGAAATCTATGCTGGGGATGTTTATCTTTTCACAGCAACCGTTGGTAAAAATTCAATTGTTCGCATACGAACAAACCTTGAACTAAGTGATGCAATTTTAGATTCCTTAGAATTAAATGTCCCTATAATCGCCAATAAAATATAGGTTTATTAAATTATTTGCAGTTCTTTAAAATTGAATTTCTATGTTTAGAAGAAATAATTCATTAAATACATTTTAAATATACTATATTCAGATAAAAATAGTTTTCGTGTGTTTAAACTTTTCACAGATTTTTTAGCAATTTTTTCATTTAATAAATCATCAAATAGGTTTACCACTATTAAAATCATCCAAACTTGTTTTAATACTATTAATATTAGTATTTTTCGATGTAAACAATTTTTTAAACATGTAAGATATATTTGATCTAAGCAATAATCAATGGATTAAGTTTTGATGTGAATATTTCTTGATTTCTTCATATAAAATACTCTATACTCCACAGACCACAAGCTTTAAGATTATTAATACAATCCTCAATCATTTCTTTATTGTTATAGGTAATCATGCAAACATAGGAAGCAATGATTTTTTAATCAGTTTTGGAATTGTTGGTCGTCGGTTTCATTAATTTCCAGTTTATTTATTTATTAATTAATAACCATTATTTTTGTATTTTATTAGTATTAATTAACAATAAATGTAATAAATAAGGGGATATGAAAAATATTTATAAAGATTAAATAATTTTTCATTTATTATGGGTGGTTTTGATAAAGTTTTTAATAAAATAATTTTTTTAAATGATTTACTACTAAAAGATATTAATTTATAATTAGTTATATACTAAAAGATATTAATTTATAATTAGTTATATTAATTAAATTGTATTTATATTATATTAAAATTTAAAATCATGGATTTTCATGAAATTATATTTAAAATTAAATAATTTAATTAAATAATTTATCACTTTAAAATTTAAGAACTTTTATCATAATGAATATATTGAAATGAACATTTTTGAAAGACTCACACCCTAAATTTTCAAGACTCTCAAATCATTAAATCAAGCATTAAAATTGGTTTAAACATATTACAAAGCATTATTTCTAAAAATTTCTCATTTTAAATAGCTATTCACACTTTAAATCATGGAAGTGATTATTTTAATTTTATATAGTTCTATCTTATACTTTATTTTTAATTAAACTTTTTTTCAACTGATTATTTAGTAATTAATTAGTGTTTAATAAGTTTTAGTATTGAATTTAAAATCAAATCATTTATATACTATGAAATTTAATACCTAATAGTGTATAAAAATATTTTATTTTAAAATTTTTTAAAATTTTTATTTTTTTATACTGATTCATAATTTTTGAGATAGAAAAAAAATATCTCATATAAGAAATTATGAATGCCTTTCACATGCCTAAAAAAAGAAATTAAAGTAAAGCATGTCCATAGTAAAGCATGTCCATAAATATTATAATATTAATATAAAAAAAATTGTATTATAAGAGGTGATTAAATAATGTTTAATAATAAGAAAACATTGTTTTCTGCAATACTGATAATAACAATACTATCAATATCCATGACTAATGTCTTAGGTGCAAATGATAATACTGTATATGTCAGCACAACAGGAAATGATGCAAATACTGGTACAAGTGATAGTCCTTTTAAAACTTTACATAAAGCAGCTGAAGCAATACCTGATGGTGGGACTATTTTAATAAAAGCTGGAACATATAAAGATGAAAGTGATAATCGGATAGTATTCTATAATAGTAATAATTATGTTATTAAAGGTGATGATCCTAACACCACAATATTAATTGGAAAAACTATCCAAGTCGGTGGTCATACGAGTACAGAGCTTACACATCCAACTGTGACAGTTCAAGGATTAACTTTTACAGGTACTGCTGCATCATCTACAGGTGCGGGTACATCACCTTTACTTTCACGTGGTCTTGCTACTCATATAAATGTAAATAACTGTATTTTCGTAGATAACAATGATACAGCTATTGGTGGTTCTAGTAGTTATGTAACTGTTGTTAATAGTAGTTTTATCAATAATCATGGTAATTTTGCTTCTTTTGTTGGTGCTATCTATGTTGATTGTAAGAGTGATATTTCCAATTGTAATTTTGTAAATAATACTGGGAAGCATGCTGGAGCAATCTATTCCCATACTGGTGTCGGGCTTGTCATAAATGATAGTAGTTTTTCAGGGAATGTTGCTACTAACCATATTTATCATGACGAAGGTAATGATATTTATACTGTTTATACTACATGGTTGAATAATTGTGTTTTTGCTCCTGTTCCTGTAGGTTCCCCTCAGAGTGGTACTCCTTCATTAGGAAAAGCTGACCATTATGTTGCTGTTTATGTTATAAATGGGGTTAGTGTATGAATAATAAACATTTAATTGGTGCTTTTGTCATGACTTTAGTAGTCATGTCATCATGCATTCCAGTCATCAGTGCGGCTGCTGTTTTACAAGTGTATGTAGCAGACTCATTGAATGATACAATGAGCAGGTTCATAAAGGACTGGGAGCCTGTGTTAGGTTTTGATATTAACTTAACCTGCAAGGGAAGTAATGCATTGGTTAAGGATATAACCAGTGGTGCTAAAGCTGATGTGTTACTGTCAGCGGATTATACTATTATTGATGATCCGCTAATCACTGGTGGTTATGCTAAATGGAATGCTGAATTCGCAAGGAACAGTGTTGTGATAGCATACCGTAAAAATAGTACTGGTAGTGGTAAGATCAGTGCTGATAACTGGTATGAGGTACTTAACCAGTCAGATATGCGGTTTGGGTTTGGTGACCCTAATTTGGATCCTTGTGGTTACAGGAGTGTTATGGTTTTTGCCTTAGCTGGTGATTATTATAAGGTTCCTAGTATCTTTAATGATCTTATAGGTGAAAATACTTATATATCCACTAAGGAAACTTATGATGATGGAGTGAATGGGTATAATATATCATCACCATCTACGCCTGATATTGATGGTAGTAGGGTTGAAATAGATTTTCATGCAGCTGATTCACTGGATGCTCTTATAAATGAAGAGATTGAGTATGCGTTTGTTTATAAGAATCAGGCTGAGACTGCTAAGTATAGTAGTTCTGGTGATATTGATTATGTTGATCTTCCGGATAAGTTGAGTCTTAATAATACTAAGTATGAGGATGAGTATAAGCATATTATATTGTTCCAGTTTTCTGATAATGAGAGTGCGAGGAAGACTATGGTTTTGACTCCAATTGTTTATGGGCTCACTCAATTGGCGAATACTACAAATTCTGATTATGCAGCAGAGTTTTTGGATGCGTTTTGTGCAATGACAAGAAATGAAGATCCGTTAGATCCTTTTGCTTATTTGAGGTATATGGATAAGATAGTTCCTTTAGTGCCGAGTGTGGGGACTAATTGGGATGATGTTCCTGTTTGGATGCGGAGGTTCATGTGATAACTTAATTATTAATTATTTTTTTTTATTCATAATTTTTTT
>JAITPS010000070.1 GCA_031289325.1 Candidatus Methanovirga meridionalis | reverse complement strand
CAATCAAATAATTTACAATCAAATAATTTACAATCAAATAATTTACAATCAAATAATTTACAATCAAATAATTTACAATCAAATAATTTACAATCAAATAATTTACAATCAAATAATTACATATTGAATATTTAAAATTAATTATAATAAAATTAATTATAATATTTAAAAGATTTTCTTATCATCAAATAAATTGTAGGTGATTAATATTAGTTTAATAATAGCTTATATTGGAAATAAAGGTTCTGTAATGGTGGGGGACAAAAGAAAAATAGCTTTCTCTGGAGAAAAAAAATATAGAGAAAAGTTAGAAGAAGAGTTATATTCTGGAATCTTAAAAACTGATACAGATTTTATTAATAAAGCCAAAGAATTGAATGTATCTTATAAAATTACTGAAGATGCTATTAAAATAAAAAATTTAGAAAATGCTCTTGTTGGTGAAGTTAGCACGAGAACAACATCTGAAACTAAAAGAAAGAGAATATATGCCACTACAAATGCCTATAAAACCGTTGAGTTGTTAGGTTCAGAAATTGTATCTTCTAAAAGTGGAAAAGTATCCATAATAATTTTTGGTAATAAAATAACAAAATCTTTAGCCAATGAATATATAAATGAATTTTGGAAATCTAATGTTAGTTTAAGGTTTGTGGGAGACATTTTCCTTAAAGTATTTGAAAAGATTGCAAATGAAACACCGACTATAGGTAAAGAATATGATGTTCTTATTCAACAAACTAAATATACTCCTAATGAAGCAATGTCTTATTTGGATAATTTAGTTGAAAGAGATATTAAACTTTTAGATAAATTTAGAGAAAAACTTAAAGTAGACTTATCTGAAACTAATAAAAAAATTCAGATGGCATCTAAAATTATTTATGAAGGAAAAATTGGTAAAGTATCCAATATTGAGAGTAATATGTTACAAGTAACCTTAAATTCTGATGTTCAAGCCTTTGATAGCGATTGGAAATTACTTGTAAAGCCTGGAGGTAAAACTATAATGTTTTTATCCGATGGTGCAACTGGAAAAATTGGAGATGAAGTGATAATTGAAAATGAAACTTTATGTTTAAAAAGTAATAAAGCAAGTTTAAGTTGTGATATAATTTTATCAAAGCTTTAATTTATCTTTATTTATTAAATTAAAATGTTTTGTAGGAGATAGAATGAAATTAAGATTTTTAGGAACTGGTGGAGGAAGATTTACTACTATAACTCAAAAAAGGATGACTGGAGGATTTAGAATTGATGGGTTTGCTGGTAAAAACTTCCACATTGATCCAGGACCTGGTGCTTTAGTAAGATCACATGAATTTGGATTGGATCCAAGTGATTTAGACATATTATTTGTCTCTCATGCTCATACAGATCATTATAATGATGCAGAAATACTTATTGAAGCTATAACCGAAGGAATGACTAAAAAAAAGGGTTTGGTTATAGGGAGCAGGACGGTTTTTGAAGGATACATGAGATGGGGATCCTGCATATCAAAGTATCATAAGTCAAAACCTGAGTTACTCATGTTATTTAGAGATCAAACAATCAATTTTGATGAATTCAGTATTAAAGGAACAAAAACATCACATGGAGATCCAACTGGTGTAGGATTTCAACTTAATTCAAATAACTTAACAATATCCTATACAAGCGATACAGGATATTTTCCTGACCTTCATAAGTACTATAAAGGAACAGATATTTTAATTGCAAGTGTCTTAAGACCTGGAAAAAAATCTATTAAATGTCACATGTCAACCAATAGCTTTACAGATTTAGTCAATGAAGTAAAACCAAAATTAGCTATTATGACTCATTTTGGACTTAAAATGATTAAATCCAATCCAGAACAAGAAGCTAAAAACATTGAAAAACAAACAGATGTTCCTACTTTAGCAGCATCCGATGGAATGTCCATTAACATAGATGATAAAAATCCAAGTAACTTTGAAGTGGAATACTTAAAAAAAATAGATAAATAACATGATTTAATACATTTAAACAATTGTATCCTCTTTGAATTTTAAATTATCTTCTTTCTTTAAATTAACCAAATTAGGTAACTTTCCAAATGTAGCTACTGACTCACCAAGAATGATTAATGCTCCATTAACATATTTTTCAAATTTTAAAGCCGTGTTCAATCCATTTTCAACAGCTTCGGCATCTGTTTCTCCTACAACATTGTTAGCAATAGCTGTTGCAATAGCATCAGCAACACTTGCTTTATTAGATATTACAGAAATTGAATCTCCTCTACCATAACTAAATGAATAACCTACAGTTCCAGACGATGTAGCTAACCCAATAGGCGATTTTTGAGGTTTAAATTCAAAACCAATTTCAGCTGATATAGATGAATTGCCTGAATATATCGCACAAATCACTTTTCTATTTTTGTTAATAAATGAGATATCTCCACCATTATTTACTATTGAAAATTCTGAACCATTTTTTATAAGTTCTTCAACAGTTAATTGGGAAATAGTTCCTGCAACAGCAGCCATAGGACCAACATTAGCTATTTTACCAGCTTCAGCCATTATTTTAATAATATCACTTTCTTCATTATCCTCAACATACACAGGATTATGAGAATTAAAAAAACTGTAATGATTTGAAATATAATTTTTAAGTTCATTTCTTTTAGATATTATAAATTTCTTTAAAAAATCTAATTCTATATCTGAAACTACATTTATTTTTGTTTCTTCTAAATTCAAATTTTTTTTAAACATCTTAACCATTTATGAAAATATTTAAAAACCTTATTTCTCATAGACTCTTTAAAAACTCATTTAATTCATCCTTAATTTTAGAAATTTCACCAACACCAAGATGACCAAAGTTAGAATCATATACAATTAATTTAGAATTTTTTATCATTTTAGACATTGGAATAGCATCTAAATCAGGAGGAAAATATTGATCTTGATTAATAGCTACTATCAATGTTTTAGCTATTATTTTATCAAGTTCATTTTCAATGTTATAAGAAGTTGTAGCATCATTTCTTAAAATAACATCATTTCCATCATACATTTCAAAATTTAGCATTAATTCATTTAAATCATTACCAATTTTATTATTACTTAGATTTCGATATTGTTTTAATGAAAGACCAAATGGATAAACTACTTGATTAGCTAAGCCTATAGATTTTAAAGGAATTTTATAATTTCCATTATCATATTCTGGATCATTTTCAATCAATGTATTTATAAATTTACTTATTGCATAATTATGACCTGCAAATTTATAACTACTAACTAAAGAAATTATGAAATCCATGTCTTCAGGATATAGAACACCCCAAGTTAAAGCTTCAAAACCGCCCATAGAATTCCCAATTACCCCTTTAAGATGTTTTATATTAAATTTTTCATTTAAAAATTTTTTTTGGAAATTTACCATATCTTCAATTGTGTATTTTGGAAAATTAACTCCTAAATTACTATTTGAAGGACAATGAGAATTAGGAGAGCCAAGTGTTGTAATTGAAACTATAAAATATTTTTCAGTACTCAATATTCCTTTATCATGAATTATTTCATGAAGCTTTCTAATGGATGTGCAACTACCACCTAAACCATGAAAAAAAACTAATCCATTAACTATTTCCCCTTTTTCATTTTTAATAGGTTTCCCTATAGTTGTATATTCAACCATCAAATCTTTTAAATTTTCTCCAGAAATAAAATCAAATTCTTCCAATACATAATATTCAAGATTTAAATTTTCTTCAAATTTTAACATAGCTTCTTCATTCATGTATTTCCCCCCATGGTTATTACAAGATTATATTGGTGAAAATGTCTGTAATTAATCATTTATTTTTAAATATCTTATTGTTGAAAATTTATTTTCAACTTAAGAGAATGTATTCTCCGATTTTAAGAATTTTAAATTAAGATTAAATTAATTTTTTAAATAATAATTTATAATATTCTTAAAATATATTAGTTTTGATAAAGTTTTTAATAAATAAATTTTTTAAAAATAATTATTAATAAACAATATTAATTTAAAATTAGTTATTATTATAATAGATGGAAAAAATGTTTTTAATTAATCACTTATTTTTAAATATCTTATTTTTAAATATCTAATTTTTAAATATCTAATTTTTAAATATCTAATTTTTAAATATCTAATTTTTAAATATCTAATTTTTAAAAATTTCAAATTAAGATTAAATTAATTTTTTAAATATCTAATTTTTACTTCTTTATTTTTAAAAATAATAACTATAATTTTTTAATTAAAAATTTAATAAACATGTTTCATTTTTAAAAACTTCTTTAATTAAAAACATTATTTCATACACTATAATTTAAAGTTACTTATATTAATTTAAAATTAATTATATTGATCAAAATAAATTAATATTAATTAAAATTTAAAATTATAGACTTTTATAAAGTCATATATACTATTCAAGATAAGGTAAGAATCTGGAACTTTATAGAAAGACCAAATAAGACTGGAATTGATGAGATTATTTGGAATTTATTACAAAATAAGTTAAATAGGAATCACTCCATGGCAGTCAAATAGACCTGTTAAGTGAATTACAAGTAGTTATAGGGATAAATGATATATTTGGGCTGAATGTAAAGGTTATGATGCTACAAAGCAACAAATCAAAGGGCAAATAACTGAACATTCGCGAAACATATAAAACAAAAGAATTTCAAAAAAAATCACCAAGCAACACAATAGTTATGAAAAAATACATAAAAAGTCTGTAAAAAGAGAAAAATATGATAAAAAGTTATAAAAAAGAGCAGAATAATAAAAAAAGTAGGAAAAGTATTATAAAAACAATAGTTTTTAGAAACTCTCTTAGAAGATGTTGCACAATTATTTTAATCAAAACTTAATTCATCTTTAAATTAATAATAGATTATAAACTATTTAATTTAGAAATTAAATATTTATTTATAAGTTTAATAAAATAATTTAAAATAATTTCAACTGAATTAAATCCTTTTAAATAATTTAAAAATTTTTCTTGATATAAATTCTTTATTATTTGTGATAATAATATAAATTTAATTTAGAATTTAAATAATTGAATTGTGCAACAGCCTCTCTTAATTGTTCATGATAGATTTTACTAAAATCTAAATGATCTACACAGTTGATACGAGATCAAAAATAATAATTTAACACTCTCTCTTATCAATAATCATGAAAAAAAATGAAAAAAAATAAAATTTTTGTTGTTTTAAGAATCTACTGTTGAGTAACTTAACTAACTACATAAAACATATTCTGGAACCCAAGTACTATACGGTACAGTCCAATCAGTACCAGATCCCCAACCATTTTTAACAACACGACAAGTTTCTAACCAGTAAAAAGTACCATCAATATATACATAAGGAACACGATGGTTTCCTAATTCAGAATGTCCATGCCATATTCCACATTGGTAACCTGCAGATTTAAGAGCATTGTATACTAATTGACTGAATGAGTAACAATCACCATCCACACCATATTTCATTCCACTTAATTGGCTTTTTAATGAGTTTACAAGACCCCATCCATTACCAGTATAGGACGGTTCATAAGAACTACTTTCACTTGAAGAATAGCTACTACTTGAAGAATAGCTACTACTTGAAGAAGAAGTGCTACTGCTTGAAGAAGAACTGTCACTTGAAGAAGAACTGTCACTTGAAGAAACATCATTATTTTCTACAATAACTGTAGCTTCAAAATAGACGGAATCTGGAAGAGTATTATTATTGTCAGATATGTAATTTACAATTCTTACAAATCCATCAACGGTATCATTAAAGGATATGTTGCCTAATTTTTCGCTCATTAAGAAATAAGGTGCTTGCTTAGTTAAGTCTATGAATGAGAGTATTGATGCTGAAGCATTAACATAATCTTTTCTATCAAGTTCACCTGCTGAATTATTTCCTTTAGAATAAGCAAATCCAATATTATTTAAAACTTGAATAGAAGAAGAATTGATAGAAGAGTCTGTATTAACTATAACTTTGGATAACATGTATAAAAGTTGTTCCGTAGTATAATTTTTACCAGCAATTTCAATTTTAGCAGGTAATTCTCCATTTTCATCTTCATACTGCTTTACTTGCTTAGAAGCAATAATTACATCAGTTACATTAACTGTATCAGTGGTTTCATTAACAACACTATCATTACTTGCATTTGTATTTAAACCATCACTATTATTCACATTACTATTTACATCATAACTTTCATCCATAAGGTAGCTTGCACTTATTAAAGATATTGAAAGCATGCAAACTATACCCAAGATTAAAGTATTTTTCACCTTCGAAATAATTTCACCTCAATTTATTTGTGTACTTTTTTATATAATTTAAACAGGATATTCCTAAAGATAGGAACATTCTATTTAAACAGAAGAACATTCTCTAAAAGAATATTCTTACTCAACAAAATTGAATAATTATATAAATCTATCAATTATTATAACAAAAATAAGTTTATATCTTTTAAAAATAATAAAGTTTGTTTTTTTTATTAATCATATCGAATCATACAATATTGTATTAATTTATGCAAAAACAATGAATCAACTTATACAAATATGTAGTTCATATATAATTAACAATTGACTTATAAACATATACTATCATTATATAATTAACAAATTTTAAAAAAATCCAATTTTGCTTCCACTTTCCTTTAATAAAGTAATCTTATATAAAGGTTTCTAAGCAATGTTTAAAATTAATTAATTTTCCTTTATTGAAAACAATGATACTCTAAAATAAGCTCTTTAAAAATATTATAAATTATCATAATAAGATTAAAAACTAATTTAAAATTTAAAATCTCTTTAAATAAAATTTAAAAAAAATATAGCATTTATTTAAAATAAGATAAAGATTTACTTTAATTAATTGAATAAAATTATAATTAATGTCTTAAATACAAAAATTCCATAAGTTTAACCTCAATATGTGTAAATTAAACTATTTTAATCATATTTAAAGAAAAATAAAGATATTAAAAGAAAATGATAATCCGAGCTTAAATTTGATTTTTGATACATGAATTCTATTTTTTATTATCAATTAAGCCCACTGATATTAAACAGTATATGATGTTCATTATTAAATCATCCATGTTTATTCAAATTTTAGATTTAAAATCTTATTAATTGATATAAATTAGTTTAGATTCTATTTTATAATTATTGTACGATTTAAGACTGAATTTCAAATCTTCGATAGGATTTTTCATTTAAATTTAAATTTAAATCTAAAATAATATGTATTTATCTTTAAATAAAAAAATAAAAGATTTTACTTAATTTTAAAATAAAATTGTAAAAGTATATGAAAAATAAAGAAGATTAATACAATTTCAATAAATAAAAAAATAAATCTCAATAAAAAAATAAATAAAAAATAGCTTTAAAAACCAATAATCTAAAAATTATTTAAACATTGAAATCTTTTTTAATTTCTCTTAAATCCCTCATGAATTCCCTAAGATGAGTATTTTTTATATGGGGCATAACAACAATCCTAATAGCTTTGGGATATGAAGAAGTTGAAACTCTCCATGATTTCTCTTCAATAGCTTTAATTAAATCATCCACATCTATTTTAGAATGATTAAAGCCAAGTATGTTAAGTTGTGGTTTTGTAATTAAACTAAAACCTTCTTTAAATAAGGCATCGGCTAAAAAATTCGTGTTAATCATACAACCATTAGCTATTTGCGAATATCCTTCTTTTCCCATATACTTTAACATCGCCCAAGTAGCAGCAGAGTTTGCACCAGATCTTGTTCCCACAATTGTTGTTTGTTTTTTAACTGTTAAATAAGGAGAATCAATGCTTATTAAATCGAGGTGCTTTTTCTTCCTATATATAATACAACCTGTAGGTATTACAGTTAAACCCATTTTGTGGGGATCTATTGTAATAGAAGAAACACCTTCATTTGAAAAATCAAAATTAGGAATATCATAACCAATATCCCTTAAAAATGGAATTGAAAATCCTCCAAAAGCAGCATCAACATGTAAATAAATGTTTTTATCAATAGCTATTTGAGACAATTCTTCAATAGGATCTATCATTCCTAATTCTGTTGTTCCTGCAACACCAACAATAGCTATTGTGTTTTTATTAATTTTCTCTTTAACAGATTCTATATCCATCTTATATTCATCATTTAAATTTATTTCAATCAACTTAATCCCTAAGATATCAGAAGCTTTTTTAAATGAAAAATGAGCTGATTTTGGAAGAATTACTTCAAAAGATTCATTATATTGATTTTTTAGGTTGTTTCTTTCCATATAAAGATTGCGAGCAGATCTCATTGCCATTATGTTTGCTTCACTTCCACCAGTTACAATATTTCCATGTGGTTTATCTAATGACAAAAATGAAGCTATTATTTTTATAACCTCATCTTCAATAGCTTTTGTTCCTTTAAATAATCCAGGATCACCCATATTAGAATCTAAAAAATCCATGAAAACTTTTTTAGATAAAGGGTGAGGTTCACTACACATTGATCCTAATATTCTTCCAGAAGAATAGTTTAAATCCTTAGATTTAAATTCATTTAACTTTTTAAAGATATATTCTTCTTCAAGAGCTTTATTTTCCATCATACAATCATAGCATTATTTTATAAAGTTTAAAAATTGTTAATAAATAAATTATAATTTGCTTCTATATGTCCCTTTCCATTATCTACCCAAAATCCATGTCCAGGTAGTAAGTATTTCACATCTAATTTTCGAAGTTTGTTAAGAGATTTTTCCATATCATCACGATTACCACCAATATCTAACCTCCCAAAACCATCAGCAAAAACCGTGTCTCCTGAAATAAGAATTTCACCATCCCAAAGTGAAATTCCACCAGGAGTATGACCTGGGGTGTGAATTACTTTAAAACTTCCTAATGTATCTTCATCTTTAAGTTTTAAATCAACATCATGTCTTTTTAAATCATTGCGAAAAATAGATGATGCAGTTAAAGGATCGTTTTCATGTTCAATAGCTAAAGCATCTAATTCATGAATAGCTATTTTCGCATTAGGAAAAAGATAATTTCCTCCAGTATGGTCATAATGAGAGTGAGTGTTAACAATCATTTCTATATCATCTTTTTTAATTTTCAAATCATTAAGTTTTGAATATAGGTAATCTGAATTTAATCCTGTTCCTGTATCTACAAGAATATTATCAATTATATATGAATTAGAGTCCATATTTAAACCTTCAATACATATTACATCATTTATTTTTTCCATAAATAAACCTCATCTTATTATAAATTTTCATATTTACTTTATTAAAAAACAAAATATATAAAATTTTTTAACATTTTATTTAATATGTACATTATGTTATGGAAAAGTTCTTAATAAATAATTTTTTTAAAAATAAATATTATTAAGTATTATTAAAATATATTTATTTAAAATTATTTATATCAATTAAACTAAGTTTATATCATTTAAAATTTAAAATTAAAGATTTTATTTATTTAAAACTTAAAATTAAAGATTATATTTATTTAAAACTTAAAATTAAAGATTTTTATAAAAATGTATTTAAAATTAAACGATTTAATAAAAAAATTATTATTTTAAGATTTAAGAACTTTTCCGCGAGGATTATATTGTAAACTGTTGTTATTTGATTAATTCAATTATTAATTGATTAACTAATTTATATATCATAACATTAATAATGTAATTATAATAAACAAATTTGATATAATAGAATTATTAAATTTGAATATCTAATAACTAAAGTTTGAATATCTAAATAAATTATTAATATGATAAAACTACTATAAATCTAAATTATTATTATGATTTGTGAGGTAAAAATAATGAATAAAACTAATATTAATGTTATAGAAGAAGTTAATTTAAATAAACCAATTTTTATAGAAGCACTGCCTGGTATTGGGCATGTTGGAAAATTAGCAATAGATCATCTTATTGACACTCTTAAAGCAACAAAATTTGCAGAACTTCACTCCCCATACTTTCCTCCGCAAATTTTCATAGATGAAAATGGATTAATAGAAAATATGAATAATGAATTTTATTACCTTAAAGAATTTGGAGAAGATAAAAGAGATTATATTTTTTTAGTTGGAAATAGTCAAGCATTATCTCCTGAAGGACAATATATTCTATCTGGAGAAATATTAGATTTTGTTGAAAAGTATGGTATAGAAATGATTTATACCTTAGGTGGATTAGCTAAAGGACAACCCATTGAAAATTCAAAAATTTTTGGTGTTGCAACAAATATTGAGACTATTGAAATATTAAAAGAAGCTGATGTTGAAATTAGATCTGCTGATGGTGGTATTGTAGGGGCTTCAGGGTTATTGTTAGGATTAAGTAAACTTAGAGGAATTACTGGTCTTTGTTTAATGGCTGAAACTCCAGGATACTACATAGATGCTGAGGCAGCAGAAGCAATCTTATTAAAACTATCAAAGTTGTTAAATATAACTGTTGATACTGAAAAATTAGATGAAAGGGCAGAAGAAACAAAAATAATGATTTCCAAAGCTCAACAACTTGAACAAGAAATGATGGGTAAAAATAAACAAAATGCTGATGATTTAAGATACATTGGTTAGTATATTATATTTATGTGTGAAATAAAAGATTTGAAAATTCTAATAAAAATGATGGTTGGAATATCTACTAAAAATAAAAAATTTTATATAATTTATTTAAATTTTATAAATTTATTTAAAATATATTGGATTTGATAAAGTTCTTAATAAATAACATTTTAAAAAATAAATATTATTAAAGAATATTAATCTAAAGTTAGTTATATTAATTAAAATATATTTATATTAACTAAAATATATTTATATTAACTAAAATATATTTATATTATTTAAAATTTAAAATTATAGATTTTCATGAAATAATATTTAAAATTAAATAAAATTAAATAAAATTAAATAAAATTAAATAAAATTAAATAAAATTAAATAAAATTAAATAAAATTAAATAAAATTAAATAAAATTAAATAAAATTAAATAAAATTA
>JAITPS010000055.1 GCA_031289325.1 Candidatus Methanovirga meridionalis | reverse complement strand
TATTAAAAAAATTATTAAAAAAATTATTAAAAAAATTATTAAAAAAATTATTAAAAAAATTATTAAAAAAATTATTAAAAAAATTATTTATTAAAAACTTTATCAAAACTACATATAATATAAATAAATATTATATTTTTTAAAAGTTATTTATTAAGAATTTTATCAAAAGCACTATAAATAATTAATTTAATTAATTTAATTATTTCATATTAAATCTATAAATAAACTACAATAAAATAATTAAGATTTTTTAGGGAATTGTGATAAATTTTAAGTTATAATGGCTTTTTTTGTTATAAATGCTCTTTTTTTGTTATAATGGCTCTTTTTTTATTATATTATATTGAATGTTAATATGAGGATTTAAATATGGGAAGTATGGAACAAGAAAAAATTGAAAAAACAATAAAAACAAAGGTAAATGAATTTTTGATATATTTAAATTCAACTCTTCCAGAAAGTATGGAATTGGAATACGAAGGTTTTTATAGAAGAGGATTTTTTGTAAGTAAGAAAAGATATGCTGTTATTGAAGATGGAAAGATAATAGCTAAAGGCTTGGAACTTGTTAGAAGAGATTGGGCACCAATAGTTAAAACCACACAAGAAGATGTTTTAATGACTATTTTAAAAAATGGGGATGTTGATAAAGCTATTGAAATAATTGAAAAGGTCTTAAAAAAAATAAAGTCTGGGAATTTGCGTATGGAAGAACTTGTAATTCATACACAAATAACTAAAAAGCTTTCTGAGTATAAACAAGTTGGTCCTCATGTTGTTGTTGCAAGAAAATTAGAAGCAACAAATAGATTAAAACCAGAGAAAGGAAATATTATACAGTATGTAATTGTTAAAGGTAAAGGTTCAATAAGTGAAAAAGCTATTCCCTATGAAGATTATGTAAACGGTTCTTATGATCCAGAGTACTATATTAATAATCAAGTACTTCCAGCAGTATCACGAATAATGGAATCATTTGGTTATACTAAAGAAAGCTTATTAGAATTAATAGAACCTGAAAAACAACAAACTTTAGATGCTTTTTTCAATTAGTGTATAACTTCAGGATGAATATTTTGATAAAAATAAATTTGGGTTATTGAATTCTTTATTTAAACTTGGTAGTAGTAAATCCAACCTTTATTTTTTTATGCTCATGTATATTTATCATTGCAAAATAGTACCATCTTAAAAATATCTTCATAGAAGTCTGATTTGAGATTAAGAAAAAGTTCTTTAATTTTTACATACTTAGAGAGATTCTTTTTGGAGACTCCTCTAAAAATCTCTAAAAATTGTCTTAATAAAGAATTTCTATTATTACAATTATTGTTATGAAAATTATCATTTGCATATTCTTTTTGTGAATGATTTACTACTTTATGAAAAGTTACCATTTCATGATTTTCTAAATTGTTATATGTCGTATAATCATCTGAAAAAACTCGTATGGTATTTTCACAGTTTTCAGAGATTAATTTTTTGATTAAATCTTTTGAAAGATTGTGAACTACTTTAAAAATAACTTTTCCAGTATCTCTAAAAACTATTGATACAATATGGGGCTTATCTTTGTCGTAAGTGCCTCTGCCTCTTAATTTTAATCCTCTTTTTCTTGGGGGATCTTCAAATTAGGTTTTTTTAACATGATATGTATACAAGAACGAAAAAATAATATGAAATGATATGATAAAATATACTTAAATTATGCAAACATATCCTTTGGTGAATTATTTTCTTTATAGTAATTACCTAAAGCATAGTTAATATGATCCATTGTAATTTCATTAGCCTCTTCTGAAATTGCTTTATGGAGTGAAGATTTAAGTACTTTTTCTTTTATGTCTCTTCCTGAAAATCCTTTAGTTAAATTAGCTAATTGTTTAGCGGTTGGTTTAATAGACATTGGCAAACTAACAATGTACTTATTAAAAATGGATACTCTTTCTTTTTCATCTGGAAGAACAAATTCAAACTCATCTTCAAAACGACTTCTGATTCCATAATCTAATTGTTCTGGATTGTTAGTTGCTGCAATTGTAACAATACCTTCATTACTATCTATTCCATCCATTTCAGTTAAAAGTGCATTTACAATTTCTGAAACATCTCCTCTTATAGATTGATATTTTCTATGAAGTCCAATGGCATCGATTTCATCAATAAATATGACTGATGGTGAATTTTTCCCTGCCTTTTTAAATAAATCATGTATTGAGAATGCACCATCTCCTACATGATCACCAATTAAATTTGTTGCTTTGATTAAATACAATGAAACATCAAGCTCGTTAGAGAGTGCTTTCGCTAACATTGTTTTACCAGTACCTGAAACTCCATAGAATAATATGTTTCGTGGAGCCCAATCTGCAAATTTTTCAGGATTTTTAAGATACTCCATAATAACTTTACATTTAGATTTAGCTTTTTCTTGACCTATAATATCATCTAAGTTTAGATCAGATTTAACTGATAAAATATCTTTCTTATCATCCTTACTTAAAAGAACGATTGAAGTATCTTCACCAATAACAGAACTATTGGGATATGCTGTTATAATTTTAAAAGCAAAATCTGGAAGTATTCTTTGATCAAAAAGATAAGTTCCTTCTACAGCAAGAGATCCCATCCATTGTTCTTTAGCATAGACTTCAAAAACTTCTTTATTATTGACTTCTAAATTTGAAACATCCATAATTGGTAATTTAAATGGAAAACCAATTCCTTCAACAACAACAGCTTTTGCTTCTTTACTCATCTTTACAGAAGCAATTGAAACATTAGGATTATGAAATATTTGTTCTTTTGGTAGTTTATTTAATCTCACTTGTTTACAACTCCTCCAACCAAACTTTTTAAGTATGGTTAAGCTTTTAAAAATTTAATATGGCAATGAAAATCAAGAATTGAAAAGTTTATGATTAATTTTAAAAAACATATAATTAAACAATATTTATATTAATTATTATAATATTATTAATTTATAATAGATACTTTAACTTATAAATGTTTTACTTATAAGATTATTTTTTTTAAAAAAATTAAGTAAAAATTTCAAAAATTTTATATTATACTGATGGAAAAAATGTTTTTAATTAATCGCTTATTTTTAAATATCCTATTGTTGAAAATTTCAAATTAAAATCGAATTAATTTTTTAAATAATAATTTTCATTTCTTTATTTTTAAAAATAATAACTATAATTTTTTTAATTAAAAATTTAATGATTATATTTCACTTTTAAAAAATTCATTATTGAACTTGTTCAATTAGAAAATCTTTGATTTTCTGTACTTAAAAACATTATTTTATATACTATAGTTCATCAAAAAATATTAAATCTATTTTTTTAAAAAAAGGTTATCATGGGGAATGACTTTGAAAAAAATATTAAAAAAATTAATAAATGAGGAAATCAGTGTTGATGAAGCTGAAAATCTTTTAAAAATTAATAATATTAAACAAATTGAAGAAATAGCTAATTTTGATCTTTCTCGAAAGTATCGTTCTGGTTTTCCAGAGGCGGTTTTAGCAAAAGGTAAAACTTATTCTGATTTATTACTAATTATTCAAAGTTATCTTGAAGATAATAATAACAAAGATAAATTAATAGTTACAAAGCTAAAAAATGATATTTATAAAAAAATAATTAGAGATACCCATAATCTAAATGATTTTAATCATCACTACAATGAAAAAGGAAAAATTTTAATTATTAAAAAAGAGGAAGAAAAAGATGACTATAAATATAAAGTAGGATTAATAAGTGCTGGAACTTCAGATATTCCAATTGCTGAAGAAGCAAGAATTATTCTCCAAGAAGGAGGCTGTGAAGTTGTTAAATCCTATGATGTTGGAATAGCTGGAATTCATAGAGTTTTTCCTAAAATAAAAAAGATGCTTGAAGAAGATGTTAAAGTTTTAATTGTTTGTGCTGGAATGGAAGGTGCTTTAGCCTCTGTAGTAACTGGATTAGTAGATATTCCAGTAATTGGAGTTCCAACTTCCATTGGTTATGGAATAGGAGCAAATGGCAAAGCAGCCATTTATACTATGCTTCAATCATGCACCCCAGGTCTTTCAGTTGTAAACATTGATAATGGTTTTGGAGCAGCTATTTTTGCATTAACAATTATTAAATTAATTGAAAATAATTAAATCAAGATATCATTCCATTTATTGACACTGTAAAAAGAAGATTGATTTTTGCAATTGAAAATTAAGAAATTATACTTACTTAAATTTGCTGATAGAATTTATTAAACCATTAAAAATGCAATGAATTCACATATTTCATTTTTTCATGAAAAACCTAAACATCATTAGATATAAAAAAGATGAAATCAAGCCATTTTTTTTAATTAAATGTAAAGAATCACCCCTTCCATTAAATAAAAATGCTTTAATTTTATTTAATTTATCTTTATCAGGAAGAGTATAAGAAAGCTGAAAGTAAATTAAAAATTATTAAATTGTTTTAAATAAGATCCTATAAGAATTGGAAGATTTTATTCTTAATAAACTTAAACCCAATTTTGATGGTTATATGCGATACACATCTTTTAAATCAATTTTAAAACGAATATTCAAAAAATATGTGTCAATTTTAGATTCTTAAAATAGATAGTATATCTAAAATAGTTTTAAATATTTATCAATAATTTTATTACCATCTAAAAATACTAAATTATGTTCTTTAGCATAATTTTCAGCACTTTCTAATGATCTTGATTCTTTTGTTTTCCCATCCATCATTTCACAAACTACTGTGACTGGAGTTATACCAGCCATTTCTGATAAGGATAAACTAAGTTCTGTATGACCTTGTCGTTTTTTAAGTAAGCCATTCGCACCCCTTAATAATGAAACATGTCCTGGAGAGCGAAATTCATTTCCAAATTGGTCGAATTTTTCTTCTTTACATAATTTTGCTATACTACTTATGGTTAAAGCCCTATCATTATCAGTTATTCCTGTAAATGTTTTTCTATTGTTTACCCAAAGAGAAAAAGATGAATGTTCATCGTAAGGTATATCATTAGGAATTAGTTTGCCTAAAATAGGGAATTTATCTTTTGCAACTTCCATAATCTCACTCATAAAAGGTAAACCAAGTTTATCACATAAATTAGGATGAAGACAAGTACAAATAAGTCCTCCAGCATCCTCTCTCATTGTAGCTACACGAGAGCCATTAACAAATTCTGCACCAATTATCATATCAATTTCACTTTCTCTTTCATCATCATCATAGACTAAAACAAATTCACCTTTTTTAAGTCTATCAATTCCTTTGTTTAACATTTTTTCACCATTAAGAAGTTTTTAATATTATATTTTACATTTTTTAAACTGCTACATTTTTTAAACTGCAGTTATTTAATAAAGTTATAGTTTCATGTAGTATGGTAGCTATTCATCTTTTAAAAATCATACACTGTGATTTTAACCTCATCTCCATCTTTTAGGTCGAATTTGATTCTTAAATTTTTTTCAGATATAAATTCAATCTCATTTTCTTTATGAGTGGTTTTATCAGGGAATAAAATAGCTCCATGAACACTGTCTTCTAAAATAGCTTTAACAAATTTCACACTACCATGTTCACTATCACCATCAATTTTTTTTTCAGCTTCTTCTTTAATTTTTTTTATATCATCAATATATTTATCATTTAAAACAATATTCAAAGTACCTGGATAAGGTGTAAATCCGCATTTTTGATTAATATTTTCTTTATAATACTTATCAGATAAAAAAACACATCCTTTTCCATATCCACTTATTACTTTTCCATTTAAGTCCATAATATCTACCAATTAATCAACAATTCAAGTATGTATTTAATAATTATTTAAGATTTGTTTTTCTAAGTTTAAAAATAAAAAATTTTTAAAATAATATAAAATTCATTTATATTCATTATGAAAAAATTCTTGAAAAAACTCTTAAGTTTTGAATAATGATTTTTTTATTAAATTACTTTTTATTAAATTACTTTTTATTAAATTACTTTTTATTAAATTACTTTTTATTAAATTACTTTTTATTAAATTACTTTTTATTAAACTATTTAATTTTAAATATTAACTTATAAAAATCCATGATTTTAAATTTCAAATAATATAAATAAATTTCAATTAATATAAAATAATTTTAAATAATATAAAATAATTTTAAATATCAATTTATAAAAATCCATAATTTTAAATTTCAAATAATATAAATAAATTTCAATTAATATAAAATAATTTTAAATATTAACTTATAAAAATCCATAATTTTAAATTTCAATTAATATAAAATAATTTTAAATATCAATTTATAAAAATCCATAATTTTAAATTTCAATTAATATAAATAAATTTTAAATAATATAAATAAATTTCAATTAATATAAATAAATTTTAAATAATATAAATAAATTTCAATTAATATAAATAAATTTTAACTAATATAAATAAATCTTAATTAATATAAAATAATTTTAAATATTAATCTATAAAAATCCATAATTTTAAATTTTAACTAATATAAATAAATCTTAATTAATATAAAATAATTTTAAATTAATATTTATTTTTAAAAAAAATTATTTATTAAGAACTTTATCAAAAACCATTATATTCATTAAAAATATTATTTAAAGTTAAAAATATTATTTAAAGTTAAAAATATTATTTAAAGTTAAAAATATTATTTAAAATGTATTAATTTATGAAATATAAAATTATAAATGAATTATATTGATTATAAATTAATAATTTATTCTTATCAAACTTCATCTTAAGCCATATATTGTGATATTTCTTAAAATAAATAAATATTTGAATATTATCTTATTCTAAGAGCATTGCCCACAACTATAAGAGTAACACCCATATCACCAATTATAATAGCTTCTAATAATGTGACATATCCTAAAATTCCTAAAATAATTAAAGCTACTTTCATTGCAATTGAAATTCCAACATTTTGT
Source organism: Candidatus Methanovirga meridionalis (assembly GCA_031289325.1). GTDB lineage: Archaea > Methanobacteriota > Methanobacteria > Methanobacteriales > Methanobacteriaceae > Methanovirga > Methanovirga meridionalis. Next base: position 12,504 of record JAITPS010000055.1, on the reverse strand, counting down.
TTAACGATCCCCATAGTTTTTTTAGCTAATTTTAATAAAAAAGAGACTTTAGAGATATTATCTTGCATTAGAACAATGTCTGCTGTTTCAATAGCTATATCAGCACCACTTATTCCCATAGCTATTCCAACATTAGCTCTTGCAAGTGAAGGAGCATCGTTTACTCCATCACCAACCATTGCAATATCAGTGTACTGTTTGGTTAAATCTTCAAGAATATTTAATTTATCTTCAGGTAAAAGATTAGAATAGTATTTATCTAAGGATAAATAATTAGCAACCGATTTGGCTGCAGAATCATTATCTCCAGTTAACATTATAGTTTTAACATTAGAATCCTTAATATATTTCATGGTCTCTTTTCCATTTTCTCTTATTTTATCGTCTAAACTAATTAATCCAAGAATTTCAGATTCATTACCTAAAATAACACTGGTTTTTCCCTGATTTGCATCATACAAATTATTAACCTCATCTTTTAATTCTTTATTGTAATCAAACAATTCTTTTTTACCTAAATAATAAGATTTTCCATTTATTACTGCTTTTAATCCTTTACCAGCAATAGATTGAAAATTATCAATATTTACGGATTTAATATTATTGGCTTCACCATACTCTTGAAATGCTTTAGCTATTGGATGCTTTGATTTATTTTCAATACTATAAGCTAATTTAATTATTTCATCTTTGCTATATTCACCCTTACTAACCACATTTGATATGTTTAGCTTACCTTCAGTTAAAGTTCCAGTTTTATCAAATAAAACAGCTTTAATTCTTGATAATTCCTCAACATATTCCCCACCTTTTATTAATATACCATTTTTAGTTCCTGAGGTAATAGCTGAAACTATGGAAACAGGTGTTGAAATAACTAAAGCACATGGACAAGAAATAACAAGTAAAACCAAACTTCTTTTAAACCAATCAATCAATGGTTGATGGAAAAATACTGATGGAAGAGTAGTAACTAAAATAGCTATTAAAACTATGGCAGGAGTATAGTATCTTGCAAATTTATTGATGAAAATATCAACCTTTGCTTTTTTCTCTTCAGATTCTTTAATTAAATCAACTATTTTAGAAAATATTGTGTTTTTAAAGGTTTTACTAACTTCAATTTCAATGTAACCTTCTTCATTAATTGTGGATCCATACACTTCATCTCCCAATGTCTTACTAACAGCTAAACTTTCTCCTGTGATTGAAGCTTGATTTACTGATGTTTCCCCATTTAAAATTATTCCATCAATTGGAATTTTATCTCCTGGTTTAACAACCACTATGTCACCTATATTTAAATCCTCAACTTTAACCTCAAATATTTGATCATCTTTTTTCACTGTAGCCATATCTGGATTTAGATTTACTAAATCGTATAAAGATTTTTTTGATTTATCCAATGCAAAGTCTTCAATATATTCAGCTAAAGAAAATAAAAGCACTAAAGAAGCTCCTTCTAACCCTTCTCCAATTAAAAATGCTCCAACAGTAGCTATTGTCATCAAAAACTCAATTTGAAGGTTACCTTTTAACAATGATTTAAAACCATTCTTTATAATATCCAAACCAACAAATATTACAATAATCAAGAAAATAAAAATGGAAATTGGATTTTCTATAGTAACAAAACCAATAGATAAAGTAGGTTGGGTAATTAAATGTTCTAAACTTATAGCTAAAGCTAAAAGCACCCATCCTATTGCCATTTTTCTTAAAGAATTTTTGAAGTGTTGATCATCATTTTTTTCACCCACATTTTCAAGTAATCCAGAATCACAACAACTACATCCACTTACTTCATCCTCACAACTATTTCCATGGTCATGGTCATGTTCATGGTCATGATGATGATTTTCATCATGCGATATATTATTTTCTTGTTTTTTCATAGTATCCCTTAATATTATAATAACTATTATCAAAGTTCTTAAATTTTAAAGTGATAATTTTTTTATTAAATTATTTAATTTCAAATATCAATTTATAAAAATCTATAATTTTAATTTTAATTTTAATTTTAATAAATTTTAGATAATATAAATAAATTTAAATTAATATTTTTTAGTAATATTTAATTTTAAAAAAAATTATTTATTAAAAGTTTTATTAAAACCATTATAATTCTAAAAGTAGAAATTAATGAGAAATAAGCTTTGCATAATAATAATAAAAAAATTTAATTTCATTAAATTATAAAAATAATTTATAGATAAAAATATATAATCTGAATTTAATTTTATTATAATTGAATATTGCTATAATTATTTTAACAATAGTTTATAATTATCTTAACACTATTTTAGATCTAACAAGATTAAATTTAATCTTAACAGTTCAACTATCTCATTGTGTACAATTGAATAAAAAATTTTTTTGTTTTGTTTTCTGTATTTAACAAGACCACTACTTCTTAAATATCTCAAATGGTGAGATACTGTACTTTGACCAACACCTAATAAATCCACCAATTCATTTACATATAATTCTTCTTTACTTAATGCTTCAATTATTCGTATTCTGTTGAAATCTCCTAATATTTTAAATAAATCTGAAGAATCAATATATTTCTTTTCTGGAAGCATACTTGCTTTAACTTTATCTATGACATCACCACGTATATCGTCTTTTTTTATATCTTTTGTACCATCATGTTTCTGTACATGATTGGTCTTTTGCTTTTTTGAAGTATTGGGCATGATTCATTCCTCCTTTTAAAATAAAAAATATTTGAATTAATAGAAAATATTTGAATTATTATAATATACTGTAAACTTATATTTTTAAATAAACTAGTATATACATATTTTGAATATCTTATATATAAACATGTTTATTTATAGAGAATATAGAAAGTTTCATAATAATTAATTGTTAAATAATAATTAATTGATAATCATCTCTTTAATTTTAATCTTTTACTCTGTTTAACTTATTTACCTTATTTTAAAATCATGTACCACATTTTTATATTTTAAGACTTTTTTATAGGGATCATTTGAGTTCATTAAATCAGACATTATTGCTACACCGTCTACTCCAGTTTTTAAGACCGAATTAATTGTTTTTAGATTTATTCCACCAATAGCATAAATAGGAATCTTTACTTGGGTTTTAATTTCTTTTAAAAATTTTAAACCTCTTGGAGGCAAATTTTTTTTGGATTGAGTTTTGAAAATATGTCCTACTAAGATATAATCTCCATTATTTTCCTCTACAGATTTAGCTTCCTCAAGTGAATGAATAGAAACCCCAATACTTTTAAATCCATCTAAATTATCCTTATTTTCAATAAATTTCTTAAACGGTAAGTGAATACTTTCAATATTTAAAGATTTTCCAATACCTATATTATTATGAATAGCTATCTCAACATTATATCTATTTGAAATAGCTATTACCTTTTTAGCAAGATTATAATATTGTGATCTATTTAATTCTTTTTCTCTTAAAATAATTTTAAATGGTTTGGCTTTTATTATTTCTTCAATATGAATTAAAAAATCATTTTTCACTAAGTTTTTGTTTGTAACTACAATTAACACATAAATACCTAAAATTAATTTTCTTTTGTTTGTTCTGCAAGGCAGAATTTACAGACTGCCTTTGGATTATTTTCATTATTCTTTTTAACTGGACAATAAAATATGCCATCTTCATAGGTAATATGAAGATTTCCTGGAAACGGAGTTCCAACAGGATGAATTGGTTCTTCTAATATGTATGTTGTGTATAAGCTAGTTAAAGCATATATTAATGGAAATTTATCGTTTCGATGCTCATTCTCTTCTACTTTCATTTGAGATTTAATAATATTTATTGATTCGTGAAGTCCATCCATGTCCACATAGTCGTTATCATACTTATTTTTATCTTGATTAATATCTTTTAATCTCATTATAAAATATTTTATGTACACTTCTAAATATTTCTCCCTATAATTTTCTTGAACATACCTTCCATTTTTTCTTAAAATAGCTGTAGCTATTGATAAATCATGTACAGATACACTTTTAGATAGTGGCCGTATTATTTCTATCATTGTTGCTTTTTCTATTTTATCCATTTTTTCTATTTTATCAAATGTTTTAAATATTGTTTCATAAATTTTTTCATCCACACTATCACCATTTAAATTATAGACACTTCCTATTTATTTTTGTTTTTTTATATTTTTATAAGTTTTTATGAGTCTTTTTTTAAACAAATTATTTAGTAATATTAAAAAATTAAGTGAAAATTAAAGTTCAAAAACTTCTAAATCAGTATACTTTGGACCATCAGAAGTTAATTCACTTTTTTTTAGAGATATTTTAGAAATTGTTAGTTCCCCTATTTCTTTCTCTTCAAATTCTTTTATTATTTCTCTAACATTTTTTTTGTTTTTTAGATTTTTCAATCTTCCCACTGTTAAATGACCAATATACTTCTTTTCTAATTTAAATCCTAAGGTTTCAAATTTTTTATCTAAGGCTTTTTGTAATTGTAAAAAGTCTGCAGATTCTAAAATTCCCACATAGATGATTTTCATATTACTTTCATTTGGAAATACACCAGTTCCATTAATAGCTATTTTAAAAGGTTTAAAATCATTGATTGTTTCTTTTACTACTTTTGAAATCTCATGAATTTGTTCATCATCTATTTTCCCAAAAAATTTAAGAGTGAAATGTAAATTTTCTTTATTAACATATTTTATGTTGCCTTTAGCTTTTTTAAGTTCATTTTGAAACTTATTAATATTATTAAATATATTTTCATCATCAACATCAATAGCTAAAAATCCCCTATATTTTTCAGTTTTCATTAAATCATCCTTTATTAAATTTTTTAAATTAAAATTATTTCATGATTATTAAATTGATAATTAATAATTAATAAGTTAAATATAAAAATTATATTTCTAAAAGATAATTTAATCAATTAAAGAGACTATTTAAGAGCATCAAAAAGTTGACACCAGACTAAATATAGTGATTTTGATAAAGTTCTTAATAAATAACTTTTTTAAAATTAAAATTAAAATTAAATATTTTATTAAAATTAAATATTATTAAAAAATATTTTATTAAAAAATATTAATTTAAAATTGTTTATATTAATTAAAATATATTTATATTAATTAAAATATACTTATACTACTTAAAATTTATTTATATTATTTAAATTTTATTTATATTATTTAAATTTTATTTATATTATTTAAATTTTATTTATATTATTTAAAATTTATTTATATCATTTAAAATTTAAAATTATAGATTTTTATAAACTAATATTTGAAATTTAATAATTTAATACAAAAATTTATAGTCCAAAATTGAAAAACTCGCCCATAAGGACTATAATTTAATAAAAAATTATCATTTTAAAATTTAAGAACTTTTTTTATATGGGTATTAAAAAAATGACTATTAAAAAAATTTTAAAAAAAGTTCAAAAAAAAGTTCATAAAAGTTCACAGTTTCATTTAATATAAAAACATTTAAATAGAATAAAATAAATATTTACTATAACTTATTTGGGTTGATATTATTTTTATAAAAAAAACTATTTTTATAGTGCGAATATTGATAGTATAAACTTATTTTTAATAAAATTATTTAATAAAATTATTTTTTAATAAGAATTATATTAATTATTTTTTAATAAAAATTATATTAATTATATTATGTTATATTATTATAAAAATTATATTTATAAAAATTATATTATTACTAATTATAAATTTATATTATTGATTAATTTAATTAATAATCTAATTATTTAATAAATTATTTGTTAAATATCAATAATATTAATCATTACTATTAAATTATTTAATAAAATTAATAATAATGTTTTTTAATAAAATAAAATATTTAATTTAATATAATAATTAATTTAATATAATAATATTAATATATAATAAATAAATGAAGTTATGAACTATTAGTCAAATGAAATTAGGGAATATGAAATATTATTTAAAATAATAAATATTCATTATTAATAAATACTCATTAATTAAGTAGTTTATAAGAACTGTATTTATATAAAAAAGCATGATAATATAAAATTAATATTTAAAAAATAAACTAAATTAAACTAATAAATTATCTTATAAAAAATTAAGGAAAAGAAAAAATTAAGGAAGGATAATATGGCAGCAAAAAGAAGAAGAGTACGTGACACATGGAAAGAAAAATCATGGTATAACATTAAAACACCCGTTGTATTTGGTGATAAGGATATTGGTGAAACCCCATCAAAAGATCCTAATTTTCTCATTGGAAGGAGAGTAGATGTTACTATGAGAGAGTTAACTGGAGATTACTCTAAGCAATACATAAAACTAAAATTTGAGGTTACCAATGTTGCAGGAGATGTTGCTAACACTAAATTCATTGGACATCAAATTACAACAGATTTTGTTAGAAGTATGATTAGAAGAGGTACAAGTAGAATAGATACACCAGTTACTATTAAAACAACCGATGGTGTTAAAATAAAATTGTATGTTTTAGCTATTACAACAAGAAGAGCTAAATCTTCTCAACAAAAATATATGAGAGAAACTATAATTGAAATAATTAAAAGAAAAGGTAAGGAAAGAGATTTCGAAGATATTATAGAAAATTCTGTTAATGGAAGATTAGCCTCTGAAATTTATCATATAATTAAAAAAATATATCCTCTTAAAAGAGTAGAAATTATTAAGAGTAAAATCTTAGAGTGAATTTTCCACTACTCTAAATGATAATATATTTTTATAACTATGACCAATGATATGGAAACATATTAGCACTGAAATATAATTCAATAATATGTCAAATTCGTGTGATTAAATGGATGGATCATTATCAGTTTGGATTTTTACTTTACTTATAATTGTTGTTGGAATTATAACATATCATAGAAAATCTTTAGATTTGTTAGGTTCTATTTTCATGATCTTCATGGGAATTATAATTATTTTTAAAGCTGGGGTCTCATGGTTTATTTTAATTTTAATGTTCTTATTTTTAAGTCTTTATGCAAGTAGATATGCAAAAGAGTATAAGCAAAAATTAGGAATTTATGAGAAAAAAAGAACGGCGAAAAATGTTATTTCTAATGGTTTAATTGCTCTTATAATGGCTGCATTTGGTGGAGTAGCTTTTAGTGGTCATTACATTCCATTTATCGGTGGGTTTATAGGTGCTGTTGCCACAGCTACTGCTGATACTATGGCAAGTGAAATTGGTATTTTACAAAAACCTCGCTTATTAACTACTTTAAGAATAGTTGAACCAGGAACCGATGGTGCTGTTTCTATTTTAGGGACTGTTGTTGGTATTATCGGAGCTGGGATTATTGGCTTTGCTTCATTTGTTTTAGGTATAATTTCAGATCCATTACTTGCTATTCAAATAACTGTTATTTCAGGGGCAATTGGATGTTTTATGGATAGTGTATTTGGTGCAGTTTTTGAAAGAAGAGGATTAATTAATAATGAACATGTTAACCTATTGGGTACCTTATCTGGTGCAATAGTTGGAATAATATTAATAAGTTAATTTTTACTATGTTTTATCTATTCAACACATTATATATATTGTAAAATGGTAGTTATAAATGCCATGGGATTTTTAACACTCCATTTAATAAGAAATAGGTTGTTAAAAATTCAATTTAATGGCTTTCTCAAAAATTTGTGTAATAACAATTGTTTATAAATGAAAATATTAATAAAATAATTTTTATAAAAAAAGAGAAAAGTGTTAAAATGTGCGATGTTAAAGAAAAAAATGTAGAAGACCAAAAAATGGCTATAATAAATCATAAAGGAAACATTAAAGATATGGGTGTTCTTATTGCAAAATTAATAAGTTGGTTTGAAAACAAGGAAGGTAAAATCAAAGGTCATCCTTTTTCTATTTATTATACAAGTCCTAAAAATACAAATCCTGATGAAATGATTTATGATATAGGGATTGAGGTAAGTGAAGATACTGAACTAACAGGTCATAATCATGGAAACACTGGTGAAGTACAAGTTGTTGAATTATTAGCTCATAAAGTTTTATATAAAATCCATAAAGGATCTTATAAAACCATTGAAATCTCTTATAAAGATCTTGCTAACTTTTCAATAGAAAATAATTATGATATTATTGGTTCACCAAAGGAAATTTATTTTAATAATCCTTATGATGTAGAAGAAGATGAATTACTAACAGAGATTCAATTTCCAGTAATTAAAATGTAATTTAAATAAAAACATTTAGATTATTAAAATGTAATTTAAATAAAAACATTTAGATTATTAAAATGTAATTTAAATAAAAACATTTAGATTATTAAAATGTAATTTAAATAAAAACATTTAGATTATTAGATTTATTATAGTATCTTTGATAAAGTTCTTAATAAATAATTTTTTTAAAAATAAACATTATTAAATCACATTAATTTAAAATTAGTTATATTATTTAAAATATATTTATATTAATTTAAAATTAGTTATATTAATTAAAATATATTTATATTAATTAAAAATTAAAATTATACATTTTTATAAATTAATATTTAAAATTAAATTTTAAAATTAAATAATTTAATAAAAAAATTTATCATTCAAAAATTAAGGACTATAATATTTAGATTATTAAATTTATTCTATTTTCTCTTTTAGAAATTTTATTCCATTTTCTCTTTTAGTTTTTAAGATTTTCTGTAATCTTTGAAAATGTTTATATTCTTTATTTGGTTTAGAACTTTTTAAATAGCTTTTATCTATTTATAATTCAAAATTTAAGAACTTTTCCTAAGGATTATATTAAAATAGGTTTTTGAAAATCATTTAAAATAAAAAAAAAGTAAAAATCATTTAAATAATAAAGTTCATAGCTAACATGAGCTATTATAAGTATAAATACAATTAAGAAATATTAACATTGTATATTGGGTTTAAAAAGATATTCATGGAATTATTAGCTCCTGCAGGATCATTTGATGTTTTTAAAATAGCTGTTAACACTGGCTCTGATGCAGTTTATTTATCAGGAAAACGGTTTGGAGCTAGAGCATTTGCAGAAAATTTCACTATGGAAGAAATTGAAAAAAGTGTGAAATATGCTCATTTAAATAATGTTAAGGTTTTTATCACAATAAACACATTAATAAATAATTTTGAAATAATAGATTTCCTAAAATATGTATTTAAACTCTATAAAATTGGTGTTGATGCAGTCATTGTCCAAGATTTTGGGGCTTTAAAATTAATCCGAACCATTTTTCCAGATATAAAAATCCATGCTTCAACACAAATGGGATTAAATAATTATTATTCCGCATTATGGGCTTCAAAAAATGGAATTTCACGAGTTATATTTCCTCGTGAACTTAGTCTTGATGAAATTAGCATCATAGGTTCAAAATTAAAAGAAAATGGAATTAATTTAGAATTGGAAGTTTTCGCTCATGGAGCTATTTGTTATTCTATTTCTGGAAATTGTTATATTTCTTCATTAAACACTGGTAGAAGTGGTAATAGAGGAGCTTGTACTCAACCCTGCAGAAGAGAATATATATTGAAGTATAAAGGATATAATATTGATAATGGCTATTTACTATCTACACATGATTTAAATACTGCAGAAAATTTAGATAAAATTTCAAAAGCAGGTATTGATTCCATTAAGTTAGAAGGCAGAATGAAGTCAGAAGATTATGTTGGAACCATTGTAAATAGCTATAGAAACATTTTAGATAAGAAAAAGAAAGAATTTAAAGACGATTTAAATCTGGTTTTCAACCGAAAATTTACAAAAGGCTATCTTTTAGGTGAAAAACCTGGTGATGTTATGGGTCGTGAAAGTTCGGGGCATACTGGATTTTATATTGGAGATATTATAAATATAAGCAATGAAGAAGAGTTCATTGTTAACGATAAAAATAAATTTAAATCTAATTCTAATTCTAATTCTAATAAAAATAATTCTATTTCTAATAAAAATAATTCTAATTCTAAAAATTCCAATTTTAACAAATCAAATTATAAAAATAATTTTAATAATTCTAATTTTAATAAAAATAATTCTAATTTTAATAAATCAAATTATAAAAATAATTCTAATAAAAATAATTCTAATAAAAATAATTTTAATAATTCTAATTCTAATAAATCAAATTCTAATAAAAAATCTAATAAAATAAAAAACAACTATACAGATGAAAGTATTTATAGGGTTAAAGAAATTAAAGTTAATAAAAAAAATCATGTTGATATCAAAATAGGGGATGGAATAGCTTTTAAGTACAATGATAAGATTAAAGGAATATATATTGATAATATAATAGAGCAAAACGATGATTATATTGTTTTCAATACAACTCGTAATGTTAGAGTTGGAGATAAAGTTTTTATAAGTTATTCACATTTACTCCATAAAGAACTTAAAAAATATAAAAAAGAATATATTCAACCTAAAATACCCTTATCATTAAATATTTCTTTAAACAAATATTTAGAAATTTTCATGAAAGCTGAATTTAAATTAAACAGTGACAAAATCAAATTTAATTATTCCTCACCAACAAGTTTTCAAAAAGCTATTAATCGCCCCACATCAATTAAAGAAATTGAAAAACAGCTACATAAAACAGGGAACACCCCATTTTTCATGGAAAAAATTGAAATATCTAATTTTTCTAATGATCTTTTTATTCCTACCTCACAATTAAATAATTTACGGCGAGAGATATTAGATGAAGCTTCTAAACATCTATTAAAATATTATAAACCTAATAAAAAAGAAATCGATTCTGTAAATTATAGATTAAATTCATTTATTAAAAATTATAAATCTAAAGAATTAGAAAATCCTAAATCTAAAGAATTAGAAAATTCTAAAACATTGGAATTAGCTGTTATCGTTGATAATTTAAGTCTTGTTAAAATTGCTTCAAGGTATCATATGAAAAAAATATATTTTGATCCATCTTATTTATACAATACTTCCACTGATTATTTTAATAGTATTGAAAAATTATTACTTGAAGCAGTGATAGAGATAGGTATAAACAATCCAAATAAAACACTTGAAATTGTTTGGGTTTTACCATCTTTTATAAGTGATGATGAAGTAGAGAAATCCATAGAAATATTCAATAATTTAAAAAATGAAGGCATTGAATTATCAATAATGACCGATACTCCTGGACTTAACAATTTATTTGACTGTAAGGTATATGGTACTTATAATTTAAACTTGTGGAATAGCTATTCATGTGAAAATTTAAGAGATTCTGGTTTTAATAGCTTAATATTGTCTCCAGAACTATCATACTCCGAGATTGAAGAGTTAAATTTAAAATATAGTGATGATGATACTGATCTTGAACTCATGGTTCATGGAAACTTAGAAGTAATTGTTAGTTATGATGATTTTTCCAGTTTAAACAATGGTAAAGATCTTATAACCAATAATGATTCAGATTATGCAATATTAGAAGATAAAAAAAGAAAAAAATTTAAGTACAGGGTTCATTTTGATTTCAATAAAAAAAGTCACATTATAAATAAAGATTGTTTATGTTTAATTGATGAATTAGATAAGATTAAAAGACTTGGACTTAACTTTATTGTTTTAGATTGTAAATTTTCAAATAAAAGTTACATGTCACAAATTATCTCACTTTATTTAGATGGAATGAAAAATCCTGATAAGAAAAGATTAAATTCAATTAAAAAAAAAGTTTTATCTATTTCCCATTCATATCTTAATAAAGATAATTTCTTATATGGTCGTATCCATGAAAAAGATTAATTTAATTTTCATTATATGGATTATAGTGGTGGAAAAAATGTTTTAATTAATCAATTATTTTTAAATATCATTTTTTTAAATATCATTTTTTTAACTATCATTTTTTTAAATATAAATTATTAATTTTTCATAAAGTTATAATGATCAATATATCTTTTTAAAACATCTTCAATAGAACCTTCATCTTCAATATTTTTTAATCCCGCATTTTCAATTCCAAATCGTGATTTAAAACCTGCTTGAAGAGATATTACAACATCACAATCTAAAATAGCATTTAAAACTTTTGACCATTGGTGCTGTTCATTTAGAATAATATCCACAGTCCTATGTTCAACATAATTTGTATTTTCACCATCAAAATCATATATATAAATAGAGTTTGCTTTTCCAAAATGTAAATTAACATTTTTACCATCAGACGATGCAATAGCTATTTTCATAAGTTCACCTATTATTAATTAATTAATTAAATTTTATTTTTATTTAATGAAAACTATTTTTATTTAATGAAAATATTAGTCTTTTGTGAATTTTTTGATTTTATTAGATTTAATTTAAAGACATGTTTTATTTTTGTATATATTCTACTTAATAAAAAATTTAATAAAAAATTTAATAAAAAATTTAATAAAAAATTTAATAAAAAATTTAATAAAAAATTTAATAAAAAATTTAATAAAAAATTTAATAAAAAATTTAATAAAAA
>JAITPS010000037.1 GCA_031289325.1 Candidatus Methanovirga meridionalis | reverse complement strand
GTTATTGTATTATTCGATTTCCTGCTACATTTCGGTTAATAACGGCATTCGCTTACTTCAATATCCTCTACCTCCAGAAGAGTATTAGTTATCATTTACAATCAAACCTACCTAAAAAATACAAGAACAAGATAGTTCTGTTTTTTTTAAGGACTTCTTGAGGCTTATCAGGTTAATCTCTTCTCAGATACGAATGGTTTAGGCTCAATCGTTACACCGACAAATATATGGGTTGTGAACTATTAAGTATCTTCCTAATACTTATTTCCTATTTGCAAGACAATAGTAACCTAATGGTGCTGCATCCTACCTATTGCTTTTATTAACTATGCTTATAATTGTTCACTTATTGTTAGCCTTGTCATTCTTTCTCTATCCCTTAACTATATGGATACTTATAGTTAATTAGACATTTCCATCATGCAACCTCTTAACCAATCAATTGTTTAAGAATTTCTGGGGAGAAAATCCCACACAAATGGAATTAAAATATTTAACAATATTTCGCTGATTTAATTAATGAAGAATAGAGACCCTATCCTGTCGCACAGGAAGATTTAAATAGTCCATCTAACATATTTTTGATTGATAATATTGCTTTTAACATAATACTAATATCATAATTAATATTAACAAATATTGTCATCAGTAAAAATTTAGACATCGCCTGTATATTACTTAAAATTTAAAATCATGGATTTTAATAAAGTAATATTTAAAATTAAATAATTTATTAAAAAAAATCATCATTCAAAAATTAAAAACAATTACATAATGACTATAATTACAATTTGAGAGATTTATATGGTTAAAATCGAACGAAAAATAAGCTTTTACAAAATTATTTTTAAAAAGAATGACATTGATGTTAAACCAATGGAAATATTCAATTTTATTAATGATTTACCTTTTAATGATAGTGGAAAATATTTTCCTATGATTAATGGTAATTCAAGATCTATGTTTGTTGAAAGTGTAGATAGTGATATTATAAAATGTTTTATAGGAAATAGAAGAAATACAAATCTTCCATTAATTGAAGAAAATGGAACAACATCTCCATTAAAAATTGAACCAAAACAATCCCTTTTTGAACCAATGCATTTCATTATTTTTCCAGACAATGTTTTAGCTTCAGAATTTAATTCTTATGGTCCAAGGGTTAAAAGTTTGGAAGAATACCTTCTTAATAAAGCAAACAATTTAGTTGATGATATTAAAATTTTGCCATTGATGAATGAAGACATTAGTAAAACAATTGCAGAAATGGGAGCAATCAAAAAATTTAATATTGCAGTACATAAAAATAAATTGCAAGATATAAAATATTTAGATCAAAATATGTTCGATGGCATTAAAAAATTAAGTGAAACAAGCGATTCTGATATTATTGAGATCTTAATAAGACCAAAAAAATATCAGAAAAAGCCTATATCAATTCTATTTTTAGATAAAATCGCTGATTTCCTGACTATCCATAAAGATTCTGTTGATACTTGCAAATTAGTTGCTGAAAATTCAAATAACGATTACAAAGTTGAAAAGTTTAATTTATTGGAAAATTTTATATTTTCTAAAAAAACTGTAGAAACAATAGATGATCAACAAAGACATGTAAAATCCGATTCTATTTTTGAAGCTATTATTAAGTCGTATGAAGAATGTAAGAATAAAATCAATGAGATTATCAATGGAAAATAGGGTGGTTTCAATGTTTAATAAAATTAAAGATTATTATAAAGAAAATTTTCTAAAAATTGGTATTTATATTGCAACTATAATGACATTTGTATTATTTTTGCTTTTAAATTCCTTGTTCGACTCCATTTGTTTACAGCAATTAATTGAGAATTTTAGAGCTAATTTTTATGTTGCTACTTCAACTATTGCTGGAACTTTATTTGGTTTTATAATAACTACTATTTCTATCATAATGATTTTCATGGAATCGACTAAATTAAAAGATTTAAAAAATTTAAATACTAAAACAAAAAAAGATTTATTTAAAACATTTACTAGCACACTAAGCTATTTATTTTTATTTATATTAATCTCTTTATTTGGCTTGATTGCACCTAAATGCTTAAATACAGTTATATTTTATTTGATAATCTGGTCTGGTATTATTATAATAATTAGATTATATTACTGTCTTTGGATTATTAAAAATCTTATTAAAATAATTTATAATTGTTTTTAAATATTTTTGGAGATATTTAGGTTGCTCGTGGAGCTGATAAAGACTCTGATATATATTATGATCATAACAACTGATGAAGATAAACTAATGTTAATAAGGATGGAATTTTAATTGGGTGAAATAAAAACAAATATGATGATTCAATAAACAGAACTTATTATGTTGCATCTGCTTCACTTATTAAAAAAGGTATTAATCCTACACATAGTGGAACAATTCAACAGTTTGGTTTACATTATGTTAAAGAGGATTCTTCTAATCCATGCATTTTCAGATTTTTTTCAAAGTTGGAAGAGGACATGAGTCTTGCTGATTATGAATATTCCATCAAAATGACAAAAGAACGAGCTGAAAAAAATTTAATGAAAGCAGAATCTTTTATAGGTGAATGTAGAAAATTTATATAAATTCTATTTTCAGATAAAAATATTAAAAAATTAAATTATAAGTGATGGAAAAAATGTTTTTAATTAATCACTTATTTCTAAATATTTTATGTATCAAGGGGTCTGAAAAATATAAGAAATCAACGGAATTTCCATGATTATTTAGTATAATTCACCGTTAAATATCATATATTTTTCAAAAATACAAATTTTTTGAAAGATAATTCTTAAAATAAAGTTTTATTATCTTCAGATTAAAAAATAACAGTTTTAAAGCAAAAAAAATTCAAAGTAAAATTCTTAGTTGATGCAAATAGCTTTAATTTAAAATTCAAAAGATTCAAAAATGTTTATCTTAATTAAATGGAATTCAAATTTTAATTTATATGGTATTAAATCTATAGTGTATGAAATAATGTTTTTAACTAATGAAGTTTTTAAAAATGAATCATAATTATTAAGTTTTTAATTAACAAAATTATAATTATTATTTTTAAAAATAAAAAAATAAAAATTATTATTTAAAAAATTAATTTAATATTAATTTGAAATTTTTAAAAATAAGATGTTTAAAATAAATGATTAATTACAAACATTTTTATAATTATATTTAAAAATTTGAAAGTATAATATATTTAATAAAGATGCATAATAAAAATATATTGCTAATAGATAATAATTTAAAGTATCATTAATTGGATTAGATAATATGGAAGAATTAAAAAACTTTATAACAAATATTAAGCATGAAAATGAGAATTATTATTCTTTTAGTGAAGAAAATACAAAACAAAAATTTATAACACCTCTTATTAACTATTTAAAATGGAATATTTTTGATCCTAAAGATGTTAGCATGGAAAATCAAGTCGGGAATCTAAAAGTAGATTATTCTTTAAAGCATAATAATGTGAATAAAGTTTTCATTGAAGCCAAAAGAGTTTCTGAAAAGTTAGAGAAACATCAAGAACAGTTACTTAATTACTCGTTTAGAGCAGGAGTTAAAATAGCTATTTTAACAAATGGTTTAAAATGGTGGTTTTATTTGCCATTGAGCGAGGAACCTTGGGAAAAAAGAAGATTCCTTATTATTAATATCAAAGAGGATAAAACAGAAGACATAGTTAAAAACTTTATTACATTTTTAGGTAAAAATAATGTAATAAATGGTTTTGCTATTAAAAATGCAGAAAAGCACTATGAGACTAATAAAATACAAAATTTAATTGATGATAATATTTCTGAGGTTATTTCTGAGCTATTATCCAATCCCACACATGAATTTTTAAAAATTTTATTGCCATTAATTGAAAAAAAGATTGGTATCAAAACTGAATATGAATTAATTAAAAATAGTTTAAACCAGATTAAAAATAAAAATAAAGGATTTGAAGAATCAGAACTTTCTCAAAAAAAAATAAGTGAGAAAGACACGAATTTGAGACCAGAAAACAAATATTTTATTTTAAAAGGTGAAGACTATCCAATAAGTACATACAAAGAATTACTCCCGAAAGTACTTTCTACTTTATCCAAAAAAGAACCAGAATTTGATAAAAAATCCTCAAAATCGATTCTGGTAGATTTATATCGAAAACCTCAGAAGACTTAAAAAAACCTGAATTAATAAATACAGATATTTATGTTGAAACAGGTACATATATAAATACTCAAAAAGCTTTTAGTATATTATGCAAAGTATTAGATTCATTTGGGTACAAAAAAGAGGATATAAAGACTAATTATGATAAAGGTAACGAAATTATAAATAAAATACTTCAATGAGTGGATAGTGGGGATGATTACCGTAAAAAATCTAAGATAAATGATGTAAGGTTTAACTTATTTTAAGAACTATAGTTGGAAACTTGAACTTTGGCAATGTCATTGTTTTAAATTTTCTTTTAAATTTAATTTTTTTAATTAAATTTCTTATTCTTAAGAAATAATTAAAATAAAACATTTAGATTTTAAATTAATAAAAATATAAAGAATAATTTTAGAAATTAAAATATTTAGTAAAATTAAAAAATTTTGAAAATACAGAAAAACCTCGTTTTTCTAATCTTAAAAACTAAAGTTTTTAAATGCCAAAAATTTGATTCTTGATTAATAGCTGATTTCTAATTATATGGGTTCAAAGCATAAGCTTAACCCCATAATGATTTAAATTGGAAATAAGTTAAATGAATTTTTCAATTAAAATAATATTGGAATAACTTATATGAAAAATTTTTAGAGCTTAGTCACATTTAAAATAAAGATTTAATGATTAAATAATATGGAGATAACAAATGATTGAAGTTAAAAACCTTAATAAATCTTATAAATTGGATAATGGAGAAACTTTAACTGCATTAAAAAATATAAACTTGAGTGTTAAAGAAGGAGAAATATTAGGAATTATTGGTAAAAGTGGGTCTGGTAAAACCAGTTTACTTAGAATATTAAGAGGAGTAGAGGATTTTGATTCAGGTACAGTTAAAATAGCTGATATTGAATTAAAGCATGACACAAGTAAATACTATTTTAACAAGGTGAAAAAAGAAACAGCTATTCATCTTCAAAGATCTTTCGGTTTATGGCCTGAATCAGCTTATATTAATGTTTTAAGAAAGTTATATGGTGCTAAGTATGGTGATGAAGCAACGGTTGATTTTGATTTTGCAAATGACCAATATGGTGATGAAGCGAGGAAACTTCTTGAAATAGTTGGTCTTAAGGATAAAATAGGTCATTATGCTCCTGTTTTAAGTGGAGGTGAAAAACAAAGGTTAATCATTGCAAGACAATTAGCAAAAAAACCAAAAGTTCTTTTACTTGATGAACCTGCAACAATGGCATGCCCAAAAACAAAACAATCCATATTAAAAGCTATTAAAAATATTAATAAAGAATTGGGGGTTACCATTGTTTTAATTTCTCACTTACCAGAAATACAAGAATATTTATCTGATCGTTTAATTCTATTAAAAGATGGTGAAATTAAAGAAGAAGGAAACCCAAAAGAAATTATTGATGAATTTTTAAAGAATATTGAAGATGAAATTCCTTTAGATAAAACATTAACTGATAATACTTTAATTAAAGCAAGAAATATTTATAAAAGATATTATCTTCTTACAGGTGGTAATGTTCTTGAAATGAAGGATGTTGGTTTTGATGTTAATAAGGAAGATATTCTATCTTTAGTTGGTTCAAGTGGTGCTGGAAAAACTGTTCTTTTAAGAATGATTGGTGGTTTAGACCAGGTTGATACTGGAAGTATACTGTTTAAATCAGATAATGATTTATGGGTTGATATAAGTAAACCAAGTATTGAAAGAATGAAAATTAGGAAAAATTTAGGATTTATGCACCAAGAATTTGCTCTTGCTCATTATTCAACAATTAGAGATCAAATAGCTGTTAAATTAGGGTTTAAAAATCAGGAAGCCATTGATTATGCAAAGAAAAAGGCAATAAAAGAGGGTTTATCCGATGAAATTTTAGATTCATTGTATCAACTTACAGATTTACCTGAAATTGAAGCAAGAAGTAGATTAGAACAAGCTGGACTTTTACCAGATATTTTAAATGATTTATTTCCTAAGTTTCCAGATAAAGCTGTGAAATCCGAAGTTAAACCAATTTTTAAAGCTTTAGATTTGCCTTTAGACATTTTAAATAGGAAATCCTATGAATTATCTGGAGGTCAAAAAGTAAGAGCTACTTTAGCATTGGCTCTTTGTTCTAAACCAGATATTTTAATGTTAGATGAACCTTTTGGAGATATTGATCCTCTTACATTACGAATAGTAGCAAATTCAATTAAAACAATAAATAAAGAATTGAAAACTACAATAGTAATTATCAGCCATAACATAGACTTCATTAAAGAATTATCTAAAAGAGCTATTTTAATTGAAGAAGGAAAATTAATTGAGGATGGAAACCCTTCAGATATTTTAAATAAATTTAAAAACTTTTGTAATGCAGAATATCTTCATTGCAGTTAAAAATTAAACTAAGAAAAAATTTAAGTTGATTATAAATGGTGTTTTCGATAAAGTTCTTAATAAATAACTTTTTTAAAATTAAATATTATTAAAAAATATTAATTAAAAATTATTTATATCCATTAAAATATATTAATATTATTTAAAATTTAAAATTATGGATTTTAATGAAGTAATATTTAAAGTTAAGTATATTGATTTTGATAAAGTTTTTAATAAATAATTTTTCTAAAAACAAATATTATTAAAAGATATTAAATTAAAAGATATTAAATTAAAAGATATTAAATTAAAAGATATTAAATTAAAAGATATTAAATTAAAAGATATTAAATTAAAAGATATTAAATTAAAATTAACTATATTATTTAAAATAAGTTTATATTAATTAAAATTTAAAATTATAGATTTTTATAAAATAATACTTAAAATTAAATAATTTAATAAAAAAATTAATAAAAAAATTTATCATTCAAAATTTAAGAACTTAATCATAATAACTATAATTTAATAAAAAAATTCATCTTTCAAAATTTAATTTAATAAAAAAATTCGTCGTTCAACATTTAAGAACTTTTCCATAGTAACTATAAATATAACTAAATTTTCAATATTTAATATTAAATTTTTAATCATTTGCTTGAGTTGGATCCAATAATTTTTGTAAATTATCTCCAATAACATCAAATAAAAGAACTATTATAAGTAATGAAAGACCTGGGAAAAATGCTAACCACCAATATCCATTAGATAAATACTTCATTGATTCTGCTAATATTATACCAATTGCAGGTTCATGTGGAGATAAACCAAAACCTAAGAAAGTCACACTTGCCTCGTGCATGATTGCATGAGGAAAGATTAATATTGTCCCAACAGCAATTTGAGGAATTAGTAAAGGAAATAAATGGTTTTTAGCAATCCACCATTTTGATTTCCCGAAATTTTTTGAAAGCTTAACATAAGTAGAAGTGTTAATCTGCTTAATTTCAGCCCTTAAAACTCTTGTTAATGGAACCCAATGAGTTAAAAATATACCTCCTACAATACCCACAATTCCCCCACCTAAACTTATTGAAATTAATATTATTAAAAGAATATGCGGGATTGACAAAAATAAATCTGTTATACCACTTACAGCATAATCAAAATATTTTCCCAATGTAGAAGATAAACCTAAAAATACGGCTATAATTGCACTTAATATAGAAGCTAAAGCACCAATAGATATACTTAAACCTAAACCTTTCATAGTCCTTGTAAACATATCACGTCCCATCCAATCAGTACCAAAAGGATATTGAAATGAAGGTTGAGAATTTCTTATAGAAAAATTAGTTGTAATACTGTCCATATTAATAAATAAGCTATTAATTACAATTGTTATTAATATTATTCCTACTAAAGTTATTATTAGCAGAGTTTTTGTTCTTAAATTCATATTAGAAAACAAGAATGAATATGGACTTTTGAATCTTTCTTTATCAAAGCTCATTAGCTTCACTCTCCCTAATTCTTGGATCAACAAATTTATAAATTAAATCAGCTAATGAATTTCCACAAAAAACAAATATTGTACTTATTAATACTATTCCAAGTAAAAGTGGAACATCTGATTGTAGTCCTGCAGTTACAGCAGCTTGACCTATTCCTGGATATGAGAAAATTTGTTCAACCAGTATCGTTCCTCCAAAAAGCTCACTAAATGATAAAAATTGTAGTGTGATAGCTGGAAGAAGAATATTTCTAATACCATGCCTTTTAATTAAAGACCAACCTTTTTCGCCTCTTGCTTTAGCAAAAAGGAAATAATCAGACGATGAAACTTCAACTAATTTACTTCTTGTAAACAATGCTATTTGAGCTATTCCAGTTATACTTAAAGTAAGTACAGGAAGTATTAATCTATGTAACCATTCACCTAATGTAACATTCCCAGCTAATTTGCCTATTGGTACTGCAAGTCCTGTAGGAAACCATCTTAATTGAGCAGCGAATACTATTAATAAAATTAAAGCAATCCAGAATACTGGTGCAGAATATATGATATAGGAATAAATTTTAACTCCTTTATCAATAAAAGTACCTTTTTTAAAACCTGCCAATACACCTAAGAAAAATCCTAAAATTCCAGAAAATACCCATGATAAAAACATTAAAATAAATGATGCCGAGAATCTTTCACTTATGACTTCACTGACTGGAATTCTATAAATTAAAGAAGTTCCTAAATTTCCATGTGCTAAATTATCAATCCAATTAACAACTTTTAAAGGTAAGGATTTGTTAACACCCCAATACTCATTCAAATCAGCTAATTTATCCTGACTGACACTCATTTCACCAATATTCATCCTAACAGGATCAATAGGACTAATTTCAACTAAGGTGAAACTAATTATTGAAACAGCAATTAATAAAATTATTAAAGTTCCAATTTTAAATCCTAAAAATTTAGCTAATTTTTTATAGTTTAACAAAACTTCCACCTTTAAAAAAATAATATTATAGTACAAAACTTAATTTTTAGCAAAAATTACATAATTTTTTTAATTTTTTTAATTTTTTAATAATTTTTTTAATTTTTTAATAATTTTTTTAATTTTTTAATAATTTTTTTTATTTTTTAATAATTTTTTTTATTTTTTAATAATTTTTTTTATTTTTTAATGATTTTTTTTATTTTTTAATG
>JAITPS010000077.1 GCA_031289325.1 Candidatus Methanovirga meridionalis | reverse complement strand
TATATAAAAAATTACTATATAAAAAATTACTATATAAAAAATTACTATATAAAAAATTACTATATAAAAAATTACTATATAAAAAATTACTATATAAAAAATTACTATATAAAAAATTTTAATAAAAATCTAATACATTAAATAATCTATAATACAATAGTTTTGATAAAGTTCTTAATAAATAACTTTTTAAAAATGATTATTATTAAAAAACATTAATTTAAAATTAAATAAATTTATATATTATTATATTATTATATTTTATATTATTATATTGACTTTGATAAAGTTCTTAATAAATAACTTTTTTTAAAATTAAATATTATTAAAAAATATTAGTTTAAAATTTATTTATATTATTTAAAATTTATAGACTTTTATAAATTGATATTTAACTATAATTAAAATTTAAAATTATTTAAAATTTATTTATATTAATTAAAATTTAAAATTATAGTTTTTTATAAACTGATATTTAAATTATGATATTTAAATTAAATAATTTAATAAAAAAATTTATAGTTCAAAATTTAAGAACTTTTCCATAATGCCTATAATTAAAATTTAAAATTATTTAAAATTTATTTATATTAATTAAAATTTAAAATTATAGTTTTTTATAAACTGATATTTAAATTAGGATATTTAAATTAAATAATTTAATAAAAAAATTATTATTTTAAAATAAAGAACTTTTCCATAAAGAATATAAATTAAATAACTATTAATAAAGTAAATAGTTATAAAGATTTGTATTTAATTGATGAAATTTATGATCAATTTTTTATCTAAAAGAAGTTTAAACGATCTTTGATTTTTTTAAAATTTTATATTTAATTATTTTTTTGATTCTTCTTCTTTTTGAGGAGGGTTTAAAATTTCATTAATAGATTTATTACCAGCTTCACTAACAATAGTATTAATTTGGACTATATCTTCAGAAATGGCATTTCCTCTAAAACTTTTTCTCCTTCTAACACCATCAGATTTTGGTTTATATCCAATGCCACCAGAAACTAAACTTTTAATTCTACGAGAACCATCAATATCTTTTTTCATTGGAAAACCGTTTTTATCACTTCCACCAGTGATTTTTAATTTATATCCATCTAATCCCACAAATTTTCCATCCATATCTTCACCAATAGCCAAACCAATAATTTGTTTGTTAACTGAATCATTAGATTCAATTTGATAGCTATTTTTTTTATCTGAAACTACAACTTTGAATGTCAAATAATTCCTCCTTTATAAATTCCATAATATTTTCTTAAAGATTACTTTTTTAATATTAAATATCTTTAATTTAATTTTAATATTTTTATTTTAATAATCATAATATAATATTATAATAATTTTTATATAATAATTTTTATTTATTTTAATATTTTTATTTTAATAATCAAGTATAAGATTATAATTTTAAATTAAATATTTTATTTTAATTTAATAAATTTATTAATAATTGTAAATATTTTTTATAACTTTATATTTTACTAAATAAATTTTTACTTAATTAACAAGTATTTTTACTTAATTAATAAGTATTTTTACTTAATTAACAAGTATAATGAGTTATAATTGTTTACATATATTTTAAATTTTAAACTTAATTTTTATAATAAAAGATGAACTTTATATAAAAGATAGTGTTAAAGAATAATATGCAAAAAATGAAATTTATTATTCAAAAAGTCCGAATTCGCCCCATTTAGGTTCAATTCTTCGTTTAATATCTAAGATTTCATTAAGAGACTCGAACTCATCTTCAGTTAATTTATCTTTAAACTCTTCTATTAATATTTTATAATGCTTTTCAGGGATATCAACATGTAATTCATCCCCTTCTTCAAAACCTTTACCTAAAATTCCGCCTTTAATTGACATAGCAACTTTTTGACCTCTATGAATAAATGGTAGGTTTTCTCTTTTATCTTGCATACTTTCAATCTGACCAATTAATTGACCATCTTTATTCATTAAGGAATAATTTTGCTTCACGGTTCCATTTAAAACTTCAACCCCTGATATAAAGGGTTTACTTTGCCTAAATACAAGTTTTGGTATAATTCTTATTTTAGCAGGTTTAACAATAGTATCAAGCCATTGCTTCTTATGACTTTCTTCAAGTTCCTTAATCCACTTTTCATAATCTTCCGTGATTTGATATACAACATCACTTGAAAAAATCTTAACATTAAGGTCATTAAGATCTTTCATTGCTTGTGGATGAATTTTAACATTAAAAGCAAGAATTACAGCATGTTTAGGATCTTCTTTTCCAACAATGGATGCATTAACAATATCTCTTCTTGAAACATCCCCAATATCTGCAGTTCTAATAGGTATGTTTAACTCTTTTAAAAGATTTATAATAGCTTCAAGCGAACCTAAAGTATCTGCTTTAACTAAAACACCATTATCATCAGTATTAATTGTAATATCTTCTATTTCTTGTAGTATTTCCTCTTCAACATTAGAACCTGATTGATGAACTCTAAGTGGAGAACCTGAAACAACATTTTCAAGATTTGGAGCAACAATCTTAACTCCAGCTGCTGCTACAACCTCATTAATCTTTTTAAAGCGATTTTTAGCATCCCTCATTTCTTCAAGAGGATTAGTTTTTAAGATTGACCTTATTTTAGTTGTTAAAACACTATCCTTTTCTACTAAAACAATTTCATCCCCTTTTTTAAGAACACCATCGTATATAATCACATCAATTGTAAGGCCCAAACCCTTTTCTTCTTTAATTTCTAAAACAGAACCTTTAGCAGGTGAATCCTCTGCAATTAATAGCTGTTTACTTAGATATTCCTGAGCTAAACCTAAAAGCAATGCTAAAACTTCTATAATTCCTTCACCAGATTTTGCACTAACAGGAATAATACTCACCTGTGATGCAAAATCAGTTATCCTATCAAATCTTTCAGACTGAAAACCTTCTTTATGAAGAATTCCAACAATATCATAAATACAAGTATCAAGTTCTTGCTGAACACTTTTAGCCTGTTTAGAAAAAGTTTCTGAAAATGATTCCTTAGTATAAGAATTCCATCCAAATAATTTATCAATTTTATTAGCAACTATTATAAACGGGGTTTTATACAATCGTAAAATCTTTAATGCCTCAAAAGTTTGGGGCTTAAAACCTTCATTAATATCTAATATTAAAATAGCTAAATCTGCTAAAGCTCCACCTCTCTTTCTTAAGCTGGTAAAAGCAACATGACCAGGAGTATCAATAAAAAATAATCCTGGAAGAGTATCAGCTATTTCAAGCTTTTTTATAAACTTTCCACAGATTTTATTTATTGTAGCTATTGGAATTTCAGTCGCACCAATATGTTGAGTTATTCCACCAGCTTCCTTTGAAGCTATTGTGCTACCTCTAATAAAATCTAACAATGATGTTTTTCCATGGTCTACATGACCTAAAACAGAAACAATTGGGGATCTAATCTTCATAAGAACATATTAAAAATTCGTTATCCTAAGCATATAAGTAAAAAAAATTTAAAATATAGTTGTTATGGAAAAGTTCTTAAATTTTAAAATGATAATTTTTTTATTAAGTTATATTTTATTAAGTTATATTTTATTAAGTTATAGTTATTATGGAAAAGTTCTTAAATTTTGAAATAATAAATTTTTTATTAAATTATTTAATTTTAAATATTATTTCATGAAAATTTATAATTTTAAATAATATAAATTTATTTTAATTAATATAAATAATTTTAAATTAATATTTTTTTTAAATTAATATTTTTTTTAAATTAATATTTTTTAATAATATTTATTTTTAAAAAAGTTATTTATTAAGAACTTTATCAAATTCACTATCTCTAATTTTAAATAATACTTAATAAAAATCTATAATTTTAAATTTTAAATAATATGGGTATATTTTAATTAATATAAATAATTTTAAATTAACATCTTTTAATAATATTTATTATTACTAATTTTTAAAAAAATTAATTTTTAAAAAAGTTATTTGTTAAGAACTTTATCAAAACAACTATAGCAAAGAATTGTGAAATTCCTTTAAAAAAAGGAAAATTTTTTTATCGTGACTAAACTCTCTAAATTAGCAATTCTAAAAATGAAAATATAGTTTTTTCTAATTCTAAAAATTCTTTTTAAAATAAAGAAAATCACAAATTTTCTAACTTTAAAAAATAAAAGATTTTTTAAAATAAAGAAAAACTTCCTTTTTCTAACTTTAAAAAATAAAAAATTTTTTAAAATAAAGAAAAACTTCCTTTTTCTAACTTTAAAAACCAAAGTTTTTAAAATAAAGAAAGAAATTATGATTACTCAAATATCAACTTTTTTATAAAGTTGATTCATAAATCCAAGAGTTATCAGGAACTTCGTAGTTACATATTTCATCTTGATTAAAGAAAAGATCTATTTCTCTTTCTGCAGATTTTGGAGAGTCAGATGCATGGATAATATTTCTTCCTGTATCCATAGCATAAGCTCCACGGATAGTTCCTAAATCTGCTTCTTTAGGGTTTGTAGCACCTACAATCTTTCTTATTACAGATATTACATCATCACCTTCAATAACCATTGCAAGAGATGGGGCTGAAATTATATAACTAACCAAATCACTGAAAAATGGTTTTCCTTCATGTTCACCATAATGATTTTTAGCTAAATCTTCACTTATTTGTAAAAGCTTAATTGCAACAATTTTTAGACCTTTTTCTTCAAAACGAGAGAGAATTTTTCCAATGAGTCTACGAGAAACAGCATCAGGTTTCAACATAACAAAACTTTTTTCTGTCATTATTCCACCTTATGCATTTTTTACCCATTTAACTTTTCTTGGAACTCTTTTGAGTTTAATCATGTTTTTTTCACATTTACTTCCACAGAAGAAGTAGATTGAACCGTCTTTTTTCACATACATCTTTCCAGTCCCTTCTTCTATTTCTTCTTTACAAAATGAACATACTCTCATGTTTTACACCTTGAATTAATCTAATGAATAGAAATATAATATTAAAGATATGGTTAAGGAGTTTTAATCTCTTTAGCTTCTCTAATAGTATCTAATAACATTAAAATATCACCTTGTCTAACAGGACCCATGATATTTCGAGTTAATATCCTTCCTTTATCTCTTCCATCGAGGATTTTGCATTTAACAAGCATTACCTCTCCAGTCATCCCAGTTCTTTTTAAAACTTCTATAATTTCTGCTGGAGTTCCTTCTTCCATTAATAATCACCTTTAAAATTTTATAAAGGATTAAAAGTAAAATTAAATTCACTTTTAAAGAATATTTTCCTTTAAAAAAACAATTATCCTTTAAGTTCACTAACCTTATCAATGATTTCAGTTACTAACTCTTTGGCATCACCAGCATCAATAATTGCAGCTGAAGCAGTTCCTACATTTAAACCTGCAGCTCCGCCCACAGCATCCTTATTGGGTAAGTAGATATAAGGAATTTCTTTCTCATCTGCAAGCACAGGTAAATGAGCTACAATTTCGGCAGGATCAATATCTTCTGCTATAAAAACTAAAGTAGCATCTCCTCTTTCGATAAATTTAGTAACTTCATTAGTTCCTTTTGCTACTTTTCCAGTATTTCTTGCAATTTCTAAAGCTTCTTCTGCTTTTTCTGCTAATTCTTGGGGTACATCAAATTTTACATAGATTGCTTTTGCCATATTATTTACCTCCTTTTTCATCTGGCATTTACCATCCATCGGCAAATACTATAACTGCAGCCATATATTAAAAAATTATATGGGATATAATAAATGTAGAATTAAGAATAACAACTTTCTATAAGTTATAATACTTCTTATAAGTTATAATAAATACTTTTTATAAGTTATAATAGTAAAATAGGTCTTATAAGAGCATATTCTATTAAAATTTAATAATTCTACAATATAATAATTAAATACTGCTGTTATAATAATATATTATGTAATGTATTAATATATAGCTTTATAAATATTATAAAACTATCATTATAATACTATCTTATTTTATAAAGCTATCTTATTTAATTTTACTTCTTATTTATTTTATAAAGCTACTTATTGTTTTATAATTTAATTAAAAAGGGTTATGCATTACTTAAAAATTAATTTTTATATTACTTAAAAATATAATAAATATTAATTAAAATTAAATTATATTAATTAAAAATTATATTAAATTAAGTAAAAAAAAACCTTATTATTGAATTTCAATTAAAATCTAATTTTTAAAATATTAAATCTAACTAAAAAATTAGAAATATTCAAAATAAAGCTGAAAATCATCTTAAATTAAGTTGAAAATTCAATTTATATTAAAGCTAAATCTTGAAAAATTAGACATTTTATAATTATTTATTTAATAGTTTATAAATGTTTTTATATTCTAAGAGTGTTATAATTATATATC
The DNA here is from genome assembly GCA_031289325.1 of Candidatus Methanovirga meridionalis. Classification (GTDB taxonomy): domain Archaea; phylum Methanobacteriota; class Methanobacteria; order Methanobacteriales; family Methanobacteriaceae; genus Methanovirga; species Methanovirga meridionalis. Next base: position 157 of record JAITPS010000077.1, on the reverse strand, counting down.
TATAAACAAAAAATTTTTAAATTTACTATTTTTAAATTTACTATTTTTAAATTTACTATTTTTAAATTTACTATTTTTAAATTTACTATTTTTAAATTTACTATTTTTAAATTTACTATTTTTAAATTTACTATTTTTAATTTATTCTAAATCATGA
>JAITPS010000045.1 GCA_031289325.1 Candidatus Methanovirga meridionalis | reverse complement strand
AAATATTAAATTTCTTAAAAATAAATATTAAATTTCTTAAAAATAAATATTAAATTTCTTAAAAATAAATATTAAATTTCTTAAAAATAAATATTAAATTTCTTAAAAATAAATATTATTAAAAGATATTAATTTAAAATATATTATATTATTTTAAATTTAAATTTATGGATTTTCATGGAGTAATATTTAAAATTAAATAACTTAATAAATATTTAAAATTAAATAAATTAATAAAAAAAATTATTATTCAAAATTTAAGAACTTTTTCATAACAGATATAATCATTTTTTTTTAAAATTAAAATTATTATTTTTAAAAAATAAATAAAATAATATATTAAATTAAAAAATAAATAAAATAAGCTATTAATAATAAATAAAATATATTAAATTAAAAGTTATTAGATTAAAGAAATAATAAATAAAATAAGCTATTAATTATAAAAATAATATATATTAAATTAAAAGTTATTAGATTAAAGAAATAATAAATAAAATAAGCTATTAATAATAAATAAAATAAGCTATTAATAATAAATAAAATAAGCTATTAATAATAAATAAAATATATTAAATTAAAAGTTATTAGATTAAAGAAATAATAAATAAAATTCGCTCATGGTACTATATGAGCGATAAAATCATGTTTATATTAATAGAATTTGATATTTATTCTTAAACTATATGGTTATTTACTAAAATGGTGATTAAAATGGCAAGAACAAAAAAAGTAGGCATTACAGGAAGATTTGGAGCAAGATACGGAAGAAAAGCAAAGAGATCAGTTAAAATTATAGAAGAAAACATGAAAAAGAAACATATTTGTCCTAAGTGTGATAGACCTTATGTAAAGAGAGTAAGTGCTGGTATATGGAAATGTAAGAAATGTGGTGTTACATTTACAGGAGGAGCATATATTCCAATAACTCCAATGGGAAAATCAGCTTCACACAATATAAAAAAGGTTGTTGGAGGTTTATAATTTGTATAAATGTACAGTATGTGGATTAGAAATAGATCCTAAAAGTTACATAGAAAATAAATGTCCTAAATGTAGAAGTAGGATTCTTAGGAAAATAGTTCCTGAGGTAAGAAAGAATGTTTCATCAAGATAACTTTTTTTTAAATTAATTCATAATATATGCTTTAAATTGAATTATTGTTTATAATTAATTAATCTTTTTTTTCAACGGAACAATGCTTATTTCAACTTCTCGAAAACCATCTCAAAAAACAAGAATTTTTTGTAAAAATTTTTCAACTGCTCTTGGTTATAAATATATAAATCGAGGGAAGATGAGTTTAAGAAATCTATGTTTAAAATCATTAGAAGAAAATGAAAATTCCATAGCTATTATTTCTGAAGTTAAAGGAAACCCTTCTAAAATAAGTTTTCTTTCAAATAAAGGAGATAAGAAATTAGATTTAAATATTTCATCTAATCCAAATAAAAAAAGATTAAATATAAAAACTAATGATTTAAGTCTTAAATGCAATAGAAAAGGTTTGGAATTTATATCCAATATTTTAAATATTAAAGAAAATCAAAATCCAATTAATAATTATATTCTTATTACTGATCATACTAAAAAGAAGAATATAGCTATTATTGAGTTTTATGATAACGATGGAAATAAGGCAGAATTTAAAATAGCTATTAATTCTTTAAAGAAGTATTAATTAAACATTTAATTTATCATTATTCAAGATTTGAATTATTATTTTTTATTTATATTTTAAAGTGTTCTTTTATGCCTGAAAATTATCAGAATATTCTTAATCATGTTAAAGGAAAGATCATCATTGATTTTGATAATAATAAAGAAGCGAATATTATTTATAATGCGATTTATTTAGAACTAAAAACCTCTCCTGATCATCGTTCTATAGCAGACATTGAAATTAAAGGTAAATTATTGACTATACATATTAATTCACAAGATATGACTTCTTTTAGAGCATCCATAAATTCTATTATTAAATGGATTAAATTATCCTATGAAATGATTAACACTATAACTTAATATTATATTAAATATCTAAATCTAATACCAAATATCTAAATCTAAAAAATAAGTTTGTTAATCAAATCATTTATTAAAAAAGTTGATTATCTTTAAATATATATGTTATTAAATTAAAATTACTTTATTATTATTTAATTTAATTCTTATTATATTCATTATTATTATACTCATTATGGAAAAGTTCTTAAATTTTGATTGATAAATTTTTTTATTAAATTAATTAATTTTAAATATTAATTTTTTATTAAATTATTTAATTTTAAATATTAATTTATAAAAATCTATAATTTTAAATTTTAAATAGTATAAATATGTTTTAATTAATATAAATAATTTTTAATTAATATTTTTTAATAATATTTATTTTTAAAAAAGTTATTTAAAGAACTTTATCAAAATCATTATAAATTAGTTTATTATTATTTAAATTAGTTTATTATTATTTAATTTAGTTTATTATTATTTAATTTAGTTTATTATTATTTAATTTAGTTTATTATTATTTAAATTAATTCTTATTAAATTATTTAATTTTTATTAAATTATAATATTAAATTTTATTATAATTTTAAGATATTCCAATAATTATTTTTATTAAAATTTTTAAATCTTATATTTCATTCTTATATTTCATTCTTATATTTCATTAATAAATAATATAATTAATCTTAAATGTAAATTTATATTATAATATTTATTTATATCAAAATTTAATATTGGATTATAAAATTTAATATTGAATTATAAAATTTAATTGAGTTTAAAGATTATTATTAAAATTTTAATTTTAAAAATTAGAAGTGGAAAATCTCAGATCTTTAAGTTCTTTTTACTAACAAATCTTTGACTTTCTTAAATCGAAGATTTTAAAGAGTTAGAAAATCTTTAATTTTCTTTATATATAAAATCCAAAACTTTCAAAGCCTTCAAACTTTTTGATGCTCTTGAATAAATAAATGAACATATACTAATTAATATGCTTACAATAAATTAATAAAATCATTACAATATAAATAAATTACAATTAATCAAATACTAAATTTAATTAATCAAATACTAAATTAAAAAATTAAATTAAGGTGATAAAATGGAAATTCCTCAAAAGATACAAAGTCAAATAAATAACTTTCAAAAATTACAACAGCAAGCACAAGCTGTTGCTGTTCAAAAACAAAACATAGAAATTCAAATTCAAGAAAGCCAAACAGCATTTGAAGAACTTGAAAAAGTTGACCCTAATGCTACAGTTTATAAAACAGCTGGAGGCTTGTTAATTGAAGTTAAACAAGATGAAATGACTGAAGAATTAAAAGAAAGGATTGAAACTCTTAAACTTAGAGAAAAAACAGTATCACGTCAAGAAGAAAAAGTTCTAAGTAAACTTCAAGAGATGCAAACAACCATCCAAGAATCTATGAAAGAATCAGGGATTCAGTAATTTAATCACAGCATATTGTAATTATGGGATCTCCATATAGTAGTAGTGTGTGTATGTCATCATGAAAAAACTTAAAAAATTAGACGATGATGCTTTAGATGAAATTGCTGACTTTTTATATGATGAAGTTTTCAACTTTATTAATTATAAAGTATCATCTAAAGAAATTAAAGATATGGATATAAATTTTGAAATTTCCTTTAAAGACGATACCAATACTCTTGATATAACAACCGACATGTCAGTTGATTTCGATGAATTTTCAAAATATGATTCTAATATAATATATAAAGCTTGTGATAAAGCACTTGAACTTTTAGACGGTTATTTGGATGAGCATTTTAGAGAGTGATTTTAATATTTTTCCAGTGCTTTATTACCAGCAATGTAAAAAGAGGATGGGAATTTGAATCTGGAATTTGAATCTGGAATTTGAATTTTTAGCAGAAAAAATTTAGACCATAAACATTTCATTAAACTTTTATCCATATAAATTACTTGTCTTTCACTTGATAGGTCTATTTGACGGTCATGGATGCTGTTCTGTTATTTCTATTTTTCTAATTAATTCATGTTCTTTATCTACTATTGTGTGGATTTTATATCCAAAAAATGTTTTGAATCCTTTTTTAGTTCAATACTCCATTCTTCACTTCTGCTTGTTTTTGTTTTTTCACTTTTTGGTTTGTCTTTGTGTGCATGACCAGGATCAGCTGTTTATAAAACTCGCATCTTGTGTGAGACTCCATTTTTAATGGTTAAACCATTTACTGTTTAACTTATTTTGTAATAAATCCCAAATAATACTCATCAGTCCCAGTCTTATTTAGTCTTTCTCTAAAGTTCCAGATTGTTGCCTTATACGGATAATAGTAATCTATGACTTTTAAAAACTTCATGAATGAAATTCGATCATTTAATTTTCTTATCTCATTTGTGGATTAGATAAACCCTGCATGGATTGAATAATTAAAGTCACAGATCACAATAACATCTATATTAGATCTACAGCCTTTTCACTCCTATTTTTATACATTTCTTAATCTTGGGCAAAAATTTTCCCAATTAACTATTTGATCTAATTTAAAGAGTCTATCCTCTAATTTTTCAACATTACAATAAAAAATATCAATCAATTTTCCCTTCTTATTAGCCATAATTAACTAATCCTTCCATGATTTTGTTATGTCTTCTTTTTATCTTCCTTAGTATTTAAAACTATTGTTTAATGTAAAATATCTAATGTCTTATTTTATGGATAGGGTTAATTTGCTTTTTTTCGCTTGTTTAAGCTTTTAATTATTCCAGAGAGAGAGAGAGAGAGAGAATGTTAATGATTCAATTTTCAAATTTGTTTTAATTGTCTTTTGTTTAATTTAAAATTTTCGATTCCATTTTATTTATTGGGGGGTGGGGAACAATGTTCTCCACCCTTATTTTTAATTTATTGGAATGATCTTCTTTTATTTTAACTATAATCCCATCAAAAACAGATTTTTATTTATTTAATTAGTTTTTATTTATTCATTATGCTTAATAGTGGTTTCAATTTTAACATGAATCATTTCAACTATTATTATATTCTTAAGATTATAAGTATTTATAGTTGTTTGCTTCATATTAAATTTGATGAAGAGATTTATTCATTGAATTATTATCTTATTTGTTTCGTGAGAATAGTTTAATTTAGTCTCTTTGTCAAATATGTGTTTGTGTTGTGGGTTGTTTTTAATGTATTTTGTTATTGTTTGGGTATTTTGACTTAATACCAACAATCCACATATATATTTTGCATTTTCAAGTGAAGTTACATTTAACTGCATGAATTTATCATTATATTTCCAATCACCAAAAATAGTTTCTATTTTATGTTTTCTTTTGCTGTAAAGTTTTTTATTTTCTTTTTCACTCATTTTCATCATATGTTGCATTTGTGATTC
>JAITPS010000033.1 GCA_031289325.1 Candidatus Methanovirga meridionalis | reverse complement strand
TTGCTATAATTCCTGTTATTGTAATTAATGTAAAAATATCTATTCCACTCATCAAGCACCAACCCATAATAAAATTTTATTAAACGATTCTTTATTTCACAATTGAAAGAATATTATCCTTCATATCTAAATTTATATCTTAGAAGATAATATGAACTAAATTTTTAATAATTTGATAATAAGTAACTTAAGTTAATTATAATTAAAAATTAAAGATTTTTAGAAGTTTATAATTTAAAATTTATATGTTTTTAAAATTATAGATTTTAATAACCAAATATTTAAAATTAAATAATTTAATAAAAAAATTTATACTTCAAAATTTAAAAACTTTTCAAAAACTTTTCCATAATGACTATATATTATATTTAAGGCAAATATTATAGTTCTGCTGAATTAGATTCTATTAATTAATTTTCTTCTCAATTTGTCTTGATACATTAGGAAATAAGAGTGTAACAACAGTGAATATTATTAATAAAACCTGACTTGCAATATTTTCCCATGATATAATAGGAATATTAAGATCATAGACTATCCAAAGTGCAGCAGAAAATAAATAATAAAATTTAGCTGTTTTAATGCTTTTATTGTTTAATGCATAAAGCATGAGTATTGCAGCTAAAATAGGTAGTAAACCGATCCCATCTAAATCAATATTAGAATTGAAATTACCAGTTAATATGAATATAGAAATAAAAAGTACTGATATTAACTCTGGAGTGTTATTACCTCTTCTATGATACATGTGCACTATTAAAGCAAGTAAAGATAGTGTAATACATGTAAATGCTCCAGCATATGCCTCCATCATGAAAAAGTGGGCAGCGAAAAAAATATTGCATAAAAGTGTAAAAATAACCAATATTTTTTTATATACCAATACTGAAGCAATATTAAATATTATTGCTATAATTCCTGTTATTATAATCAATATAGAAATATCTATTCCATCCATCAAAATACCTGCCTACTAAAATTTTATTGTATATTTGTTGACTCAATATTATAAATTCTTGTAATATGAAAATTTTATAGTTTTAATAATCATCAATTTCTTCAGTTTTCTTATTTAATACATCATGAATTAAAAATGAACCAAAAATGACTATTATTAATAAGACCTGATTTATAATATTACTCTCCGATAATAGAAAAGGAATATTAATATTAAATATTAATTGAATTCCTCCTGATGGCAACATGTTGATCGCTTCCTTTTGAAAATTAAGATCATAGATTATCCAAAGTAGGGCACATGTAAAAAAATAAAGTCTGGATATTATAATATTTTTATTTTGTAATCCAAAAAGAATGAATACTGAAGCTAAAACAGGCAATATGCCAATTCCATCTAAATCAACATTTTTATCAAAATGACCAATTGATAGAAATATGAAGATGAACGATATTATTATTAATTCTGGGGTTTCACTGTCTTTACTATAGTATATATAAGTTATTAATGCTAATATAGATATAACAATGCATGAAAATGCTGAAACATGATCGTTTAATAGTAAAAAATGGATAGTGAAAAAAATATTGGATATACCTGTAAAAATAATCAATATTTTTCTATTTATTAATACTGAAGTAATATTAAATAGTATTGCTATAATTCCTGTTATTGTAATTAATGTAAAAATATCTATTCCACTCATCAAGCACCAACCCATAATAAAATTTTATTAAACGATTCTTTATTCCACTATTAAAAGAATATTATCCTTCATATCTAAATTTATAAAATTAAAACATTACTCAATTAAATTCAACCAGATTAATATAAAATATCGTATTAAAATTTAGATGCTGTAAAGTTTTATGGAGTTTTTTTTAAAATTTTATATTTCATTAATAAATAATTAACTTTTTCCAAAATCTTCATGCTTTTGACATCTTAGAAGATAACATGAACTAAATTTTTAATAATTTGACAATAAGTAACTTAAATTAATTATAATTAAAAATTAAAAATTTTTACAAATTCATAATTAAAACACATACATCAAAATTCAAATTAAAACATTTTAAATAAAAAATTATATTAAAAAAAATTAGTTAATAAACATGAATTAATTATTTAGTTCTCATGATTTTAAAATTTCCTAATGCTTCAATATATTCAATTTCAGTTCCTTCTCCAAGTTTATCTTTTAATTCATTTGGGATAGGAAGTTCTAAAGTTTCATAACTTTCTAAATCCATTATTTGAACTTCATTACCCATTAAAGCTAAAACTTGTCCAGTTCTTTTATCAATCATTGGAATATCAACTTTTGTATCTACAGGTTTAGTGATTGTTCTTTTCTGATTATCAAAAACACCCACTGCTTCAAGTCTTGCTTTAGATGCTCCATGTTTACCTGGAGATGATGTTGAAATGCTTGTAATTTTGGATGCTTCTCCATCTAATATTATATATTTTCCTTCTTTTAAGGTTTTTACTTCTACAACTTTCTTTGACATATTTTCTTTTCCTCATTAATAAATTAAAATTATTTTAATATTACTAATTAATATCTTAAATAAAATTAATATCTTAATTAACCATTACATTAATTTATTAAAGTTTAATTATTTACTTATAAATATTTAGTTTAAAATTATTCTTATTAAAATTATTCTTATTAAAATTATTCTTATTAAAATTATTCTTATTAAAATTATTCTTATTAAAATTATTCTTATTAAAATTATTCTTATTAAAATTATTCT
>JAITPS010000018.1 GCA_031289325.1 Candidatus Methanovirga meridionalis | reverse complement strand
ATCACTATTTCCAGATGCTGGTTTAACAGAAACATTATAATCTGTATCACCTATTAATCTTGGAGTTTTAATATTATATGAACTTTTTTCTTTAGTTATTGAAGATGCAGAGAAACTATTTGAATTAATAGTTTTAATAACACCATTATCATTATATTTAAACTCAAAATAAATACTTAAATCATTAATAACTGGATTTGTATCCATACCTACTTGATAATAATCTCCAGTTACATTAACAGGAATTGATTGAGTATTTTCATTAGGATTTAATTTACTATCAGGTATTTCAATATTATAATTAATATTTATTTTAGTTACATTAATTTTAATATTATGAGCTGTCTTAATAAGTGAAGTACCATTATCTAAAGACTCATAATCAATATCTATAACTCCTTCATGAGCACCTTCAATTAAATATGATTGATCAGGCCGTAAACTTAAATCATCCTTTTTAGTCAATCTATTATTATCCTTTACAACACTACCAAGACTAACATGATATTTATATATATCAACCACCGATTCATTCGGACTGTTTACTATTTCTTTAACTGTTGCACCAGGATTTGCTACTGCATCATAATTCAATTCAGTATATTCACCTACATATGAATTAATTGTACAATTACCCCCACTAACACTTTCAACTTTAGCAAAACTAAAACTACCAATAGCTAAAACAGCTATTATAACTATTAATATTATTATTAAAATTTTATTATTCATTTTCATGATTATTTTTCTCCTATAAATTTAGTTAATATAATCATGCTAATATTTACTAAATCAGTCAATTAATTTAGCTATTTTATAGCATGTATGCATCATCAAATCATGAAAAGAAAAATGATTTAAAAACTCTGCAATTACATTTTCAGAGTATAAGTATTCATATTAAAAATCTTGATATGAAACACTTACATCTCCAATTCATATTTATTGTAATTAGTTATATATAAAGTTAACGGTTTAACAACTTATAAAACGCAAAATAAAAACTAATTAATTATTCTTTATTTAAATAAATAAGAATTGAAAAGAATAAGTTAAAATAATGGGGGTTTAAGGTATTTTCATTGAAAAATCTACCACCCCCCCCCCCAATATAGGTTATTTTAGGATTAAATAGCTATTTAAAGAAGAAAATAATTTAAAAATTAGTTATTATATTAATTTAAAGTAATATTAACTGTTATTTTAATGTTTTAAGTGTTTTTAAAAATTTAGATGATGGGGAGTTTATATTGTTTTGTAAAATTAAATTTTTCATATTAAATTTTGATTTGAAATTTCATGAAAAATTTATTAAATTATTTAATTTTAAGTTGGAATTTCATGAAAATATTTATTAAATTATTTAATTTTAAATATTAATTTATTAAATTATTTAATTTTAAATTTTAAATAAAATAAACTTAATTAAAATAAAATAAACTTAAATAAAATAAAATAAAATAAAATAAACTTAAATAAAATAAAATAAACTTAAATAAAATAAAATAAACTTAAATAAAATAAAATAAACTTAAATAAAATAAAATAAACATAATTAGAATAAAATAAACATATTTTAAGTAATATAAGTAATTATAAATAAATATATTTTAATAATGTTTATTTTTAATAATGTTTATTTTTAAAAAAATTATTTATTGACAATTTATCAGAAATACTATGGTGAAATCAACTTATGATTATTCCATCCTTTCCCTTATTATAAATATTAAAAAAATAAAATATAGGATTAAAAATGTTTTTAAATTATTTGAATGTAACTTCCATTGACATGAATACTATGAAAAATTATTTATCTGAAGATTATCTAAAAACTCTTGATAGAAAATATCTTTTTGATAAAGATAAATGTCTTTCTGGAGGAGGAAGAATACTATTGAAGTTTATTCTTAGTAAGATTGGAATTGAAGATTATATAATAAATATTGATGATAGAGGTAAACCATTTTTAGATAATTATCCTAATATTTCTTTTAATATTTCTCATAGTGGTGAATTGGTTATGGTTGGAGTTTGTGATGAGGATATTGGAGTAGACATTGAAAAAATCCAAAACTTAGATTACAGTGGATTATCTAATCATTTTTTTCATTTAAATGAATATAAAGAAATAGTTAATAGTGAAAATCCTATTAATACTTTCTTTAGAATATGGACTTTAAAAGAAAGTTATGTGAAAATGAAAGGAACAGGAATTGTAGATTTAAAATCATTTATAGTAAATATTAAGAAAAAAATTATTGATAAACAGGAATTAATAGATATATACATAGAAGAAAACAAAACTAAGGATAACTTGATTAAAAACATTTCTAAAGGTACAGTTAATAATAATAATAATGTTGTTTTTAAAATAAATAAAGATCTGAAATTAAAAACATGGGGATTGAATAATCAATATTTTATATCCGTTTGCTCGAAAAAAGAGATAAATACAAAGCCAAAAGAGATTTTATTATCCGATATAGATAATCAGTTATTGTAGATAAAATAGTATAAGATGGTTAAGTGGTTAGTATAAGATGGTTAAGTGGTGCCTTCATCATCAGAGACTGCAACTTCAACAAATACAGGACCAAAATCTCCTTTATCTTTCCACATAGCAATGAAAACACCAGCATATTTAAGATTAATTAATCTATACTCTGTAGCAACATTAAGATTTTCAAGATCTTTTTTCATTCTTAATATTCCACCAGAATCTGTATCACCAGTAATTTTCACTGTGGAACGTATTTGTTCATCCATTCTATTAATTAGTTTAGCAGCACTATCTGAAATTTCATCTAAAACTCTTCCATCCAAATGTTCAACTAAACCATCTAAAACATTACTCATTTCATTAATAGCTATGTTTTTAGAAGATAAACCTCGTACAATCAGTATAAATTCAGAATTTAATGCTGGTCTTGAGTTTTTAAAAGCATCCAAATACTCCATAACATTTCCAGCAATTTTATGTAACTTTACCATGCAATCCCCACAAAAAATTTTCAGTTTATTATTATTGTTGCTGAATTAATTCAGATTTTAATGTAGCCATTGTAGCAATTTTCTCAGCAAAAGCATTATGCCTATGAATACTTTCTTCATTTACTTGACGAACTGTTACTAATGTATCATCAGGTAAATGAGAGTATTGTTGAACTATTTTTTCAACCATGTTTCTTACACAATCTTCAACAAAATAAGGATTTTCATGTGCTTCCATAACCACAGCATTTTCGTCTGGTCTTTTTAGAATTTCACAGACATTAGAACTCATAGAACTTTCTATAATTTTTATTATATCTTCTCCTTCAACATTTTGGTTTTCAGGAACATCAATTATAATGGTTCCTATTCCTCTTTGATTATGTGATGCAAAACTAACTGTATTAATAACTTTTTCAACGGTTTCTTCATCTAAGAATTCTAATAATTTGACTCTATCCGCTTCTTTAACAGACTCTTGAGCACATGGGCAAACAGTCATACCAACTACTTCAGCACCAATACTTTTTCGAATAGTAACTCTTCCATTTTTTCTATAACCAACTGATTTAGCTATTATTTTTGTCATCTCTTGGCTTTTATTTTTAGTTACAGGTGATTTTCTAATAAACATGTAATCACTTTTCATACTCACCTCTGCAACTTCAGCATATTCATGCTTGGCCATCAATGTATTTACAATATCAGCACATAAAGATTCAACTTCTACATTTTCATTGTTAACAACTTCTCCAACAACTTCACTAATAGCTTCAGGGTTTCGAGACATGTGTATGCCTTTTTGATGACTTGGAAGATCTACAAATGCATTAAATGTAGGTATTAAAACTATAGGTCTTTTATCACCTCTGTCAATTTTTATTAATTTTTTAATTCCTGTTACTCCAACTCTGGTTAAATAAATAGGAATTCTTGGACTATTATCTTGGGTATCTGGAAACTGTAATCCCATTTATGTCATCTCACATGTATTTTTATGTATTTTTATGTATTTTTATGTATTTTAATTTATTTTAATTTATTTTAATTTATTTTAATTTATTTTTATTTATTTTTATTTATTTTTATTTTTATTTATTTTTATTTATTTTTATTTTTATTTATTTTTATTTATTTTTATTTATTTTTATTTATTTTTATTTATTTTTATTTATTTTTATTTATTTTTATTTATTTTTATTTATTTTAATTTATTTTAATTTATTTTATATTACTTTTGATAAAATTCTTAATAAATAACTTTTTTAAAAATAAATATTATTAAAATATATTTATTTAAAATTAGTTATATTAATTAAAACATATTTATATTATTTAAAATTTAAAATTATAGATTTTTATTGAAATTATAGATTTTTATTGAAATTATAGATTTTTATAAATTGATATTTTAAATTAATTAATTTAATAAAAAAATTCTAATAAAAAAATTCATCATCCAAAATTTAAAATTTAAAATTTAAAATTTTCCTTATAATATCTATATTTATTATTTTAATTTATTTAATTTTAAATAATACTTCATTTATTTAATATAGTACTTATATTTATAAAAAAAATTAAAGATTTGATATGTATGTTGTGGTTATGCTTTGAATTTATTCATTGCCTTTTAAGAAATAATCCATAAAATCAATTTTACCAATTGGTAAATGATTTTTATCTTGAATAATGTCCATACATATATGTAAAATTTGATAAATACTTAAATCAGAAGTATCTATTTCATTAACTTTATTTTCATGAATTTCATTAGCCTCATAAGAGCAAATAGCTAAAACTTCTGATTCTAAATTATCTTTAATCTTAATTTTAGAATAGTTTCTTTTAATTAATCTTTTCTTTAAAATATCAGGATTTACTCTTAAAACAATTGTCTTATCACATCTACTGCATAAATGTGAAAGATGCCCATCAACAATAGCTATTAATTCTTTGTTATCAAATTTTAAATTATTATTAGTATAGTTTAAATTATTAGTATAGCTTAAATTATTATTACCTAAGTTATTTTTACTATTTAGATCATTTTTATTGTTTTCTTCAGCATGGATTAATTCACTAAATTTTTTATCTAATTTCTCTACATCTACAATTTTAAAATCTTTTTCTTCATCATATTTAATAATTAAATCATTATTAATAGCTATTTCATTAATAGAAAATATTTTTGATTCATGTCCCTTTTTTAATAACTTTTTATGTAACATTTTAGCTGTTGTTGTTTTACCTACTCCTGGAGTTCCTGTGATACAAATAACTTTATAATTTAAACTCATATTTTTCACTTTATAATGATATTTTAACTAAAATTAAATTTTTCAATTTATTAACATCAAGAAATATAAGTTTAATAATTTAACTCTTTTAGGATTAAAATTTATTTTATTAGGATTAAAATTTATTTTATTAGGATTGAAATTTATTTTATTAGGATTAAAATTTATTTTATTAGGATTGAAATTCAGAAAAATTTTAATTGTTCGAGATCTTTATTAATTTTGGATGAAATCAAGTGTTATTATTAAATATTAAACTTTTCATGAAAATGGGGCAAATTGTTTAATATTTAATAAGGTCACCTTAAAACAAATTCAGTAGGATTATATTTTAAGGTGAGAAACAATTAAATTTATAATGGTTGTAATTAGAAGTATCTTTTTAATATTCCTTCTAAAACTTTTGCATGTCTTCCTTCATCTTTTGAACTTTCATTGAAGAAATCAGCTGTGTCTTTAAGAGAATTTTCTTTAGATTTATCACTCGCATCTTTTTTCTCTTTGTTGGCCATTTGTTCTCCATTAAGCATCATTTCAATATTCTCTTTTAAAGTTGGTTTAATGACACCATTCATTTCTGCAAATCTTGCAGCATGCCATGCTTCTTCTCTTGCTAAATTTTTAAATACTTCGCTTAATTCACCATAACCTTCTCTTGAAGCTTGTCTGGACATAGCTAAGTAGATTCCAACTTCTTGAGTTTCGCCCAGGAAGTTATTTTGTACTTCAGTTTCTAATTCTGTATTTTTTGTAATGCCTATTTTATGTTCGTTCATAGTATAATTCCTCCATTATTATAATTAATAACTAATTTACATTTATTATTTATTACAATTTTTATTTATTATAATTAATTTTTATTTATTATTAATTTATAATCTAATAAATTTTATGATTTTTTTTTTTAAATGATATTAAATTTCTTGATAAATTTCTTGATTATATCTAAATTTAATAATATCCATTTATATTTAATATGTCAATTTATATTTAATTTTTTATAATTTTTTAGCTTCTTGAGCTAATTTTTTTCCTAATTCAAAAGTATCGCATTGTTCTTTTTCATTAGGAATAAATAAAACTTCTTTTTGGTCAATGACTTTAAATCCAGAATCGTTAAGTAAATCAGCCACTATTTTTGGAGATCCTCCTTTTCCACCCATTGAACCAAAAGTAAGGGCTAATCTTTCTATTCCAGTTCTTTGGAATTTCAAACCTTTTAAATAGAGAAGTAAGTCTCCAATGCTTGGATATGGTTCGTCGTTAATGGTTGGAACTCCAATAGCTATTGCTTTACTTTCTAATATACTTTTAACAATTTCACTTCTTTCATCTTCATGAAGATAGTACATTTCAACATCGACTCCTTCACTTATTGCACCTTCAGCTATTTCATGAGCTAAAGTTTTTGTGGAGTAATGCATTGTGTCGTATATGATGGTTATTTTATTTTTACATTTTCCTGTTGCCCATTCACTGTATGCTCCAATGACTTTCATGGGATCAGTCCATATTTGTCCATGTGATGGTGCAATCATTTTAATTTTATCTAATAATCCAAGGTCAGTCACTTCTTCAAATTTTTTAAGCACTAATTTAGATAATGGTACAATTAAGTTGGCATAGAACTTTTTTGTTGCATCCATAAGAACATGCTCAGGGATTTCATGGTCGAATCTTTGTGGATAACATAAATGTTGTCCGAATGCATCATTGGGGAATAAAATTCCATTTTCAACAAGTAATGTAAACATACTATCTGGCCAATGTAATAAGAATGCATCTAAGAATGCTAATGTTTTTCCACCAAGTTCTAATTGATCTCCAGTTCCAACATTTACGAATTTTGCTCCATCAATGTTAGGGTAGTGTCTTAGTAATCCCTCAACAGCTATTTTAGTTGAGTAAATTGGTGCTTGTGGGAATCTTTTATGTAAATCTACCAATGTTCCACTGTGATCTTTTTCAATATGATTTTGTACAATGAAATCCACATTCACAGGTCTATTTTCTTTTTTAAATGCATCTTCTAAACGTGCCATGATTTCAGGAGTATTTCCAGGGTATGAATTATCAATCACAGCTACTTTTTCTCCAAAAACAATGTATGCATTGTAAGTTGTGCCTTTTAAAGTGTAACCATGATAAGATCTTAAATCCCAATCAAGCACTCCAATCCAGTACACTCCATCTTCAATTTTTACAGCTTCTGCTTTCATATTATCATATTCTATATTTCAATTTTAATTTTTTATTCATTGTATCTTAATTTAATTTAAAAAATCTTAATTTAATTTAAAAAATCTTAATTTAATTTAAAAAATCTTAATTTAATTTAAAAAATCTTAATTTAATTTAAAAAATCTTAATTTAATTTAAA
>JAITPS010000015.1 GCA_031289325.1 Candidatus Methanovirga meridionalis | reverse complement strand
AAGTAATTTTTAATTAATATAAGTAATTTTTAATTAATATAAGTAATTTTTAATTAATATAAGTAATTTTTAATTAATATAAGTAATTTTTAATTAATATGAATAATTTTTAATTATAGTTGCTATGGAAAAGTTCTTAAATTTTGAACGATGAATTTTTTTATTAAATTATTTAATTTCAAATATTATTTTATAAAAAATCGATAATTTTAAATTTTAATTAATATAATTGTATTTTAATTAATATAATTGTATTTTAATTAATATAATTGTATTTTAATTAATATAAATAATTTTAATTTAATATCTTTTAATAATATTTGTTTTTAAAAAAATTATTTATTAAGAAATTTATCAACCACTATACATTAATTATGCAGAACACTATATTATTATGCAGAACACTATATTATGAATTAATATTAAATTACTATTTTTATCTATATAAACCAGATTATTATATTTACAATTACTTTGGAGAGAATAAATTGACTGAAAAAATTATTCCAAAAGAATATGATTATAAAAGAGAAAAATATTGGCAGGATAAATGGGAAGAGATTAAAATCCATAAATTCATTGGTGATGGAACAAAACCGAGATATATAATTGACACTCCCCCACCTTATCCAACAGGATCCATACACATGGGACATGTTTTAAATTGGGTTTATATTGACATGATTGCAAGATATAAACGATTAAGAAATTATGATGTTTTATTTCCTCAGGGATGGGATTGCCATGGTCTACCAACCGAAGTTAAGGTTGAGGAAACACACAATATTAAAAAAAATTTTGTATCAAGATCTGAATTTAGGAAGATGTGTGTTGATTTAACAAAAGAAAATATTGATTTAATGAGAGGGCAGATGCAATCCATTGGTTTTTCTCAAGATTGGAGTAGAGAGTTTATAACCATGACTCCTGAGTATATGGGAAAAACTCAGTATTCTTTTTTAAAAATGTATGATATGGGTTTAATTTATCAAGGCATACATCCTGTTAATTGGTGTCCTCGATGCGAAACAGCTATTGCATTTGCTGAGGTTGAATATGAAAGTAATGAAACTAACTTGAATTATGTAAGATTTAAAGGTTTGGTTAAAGATGGTGATTCTGAAGATGGTGTTTTAATAGCTACAACTCGTCCAGAATTAATGTCTGCGTGTGTTGGGGTTGTTGTAAATCCTGAAGATGAAAGATATGCTGATTTAATTGGTAAAAATGTTGAAGTTCCAATATTCTCTCAGGAAGTTAAGGTTATAGCTGATAATGAGGTTGATCCTGAGTTTGGTACTGGAGCTGTTATGGTATGTACCTTTGGTGATAAAACTGATGTTTCATGGGTTAACAAGCATGGTTTGGATACAATTGAAATCATTGATGAGAAAGGACGAATGAATGAAAATGCTGGTAAATATAAGGGTATGGATTTAAATGAATGTAAATTAGCTACAATTAATGATTTAAAAGAAAATAATTGTATTGAAAAACAAGAAAAAGTTAATCAAAATGTTGGTAAATGTTGGAGATGCAAAGCTCCAATTGAAATATTAGTTAAGAAACAATGGTTTATTAATGTTAATAAACTTAATAATGATATTAAACAGACAGCAGAAGAAATTAATTGGATTCCAGAGCATATGAAAAGTAGATTATTAAATTGGGCTGATTCTATGCAGTGGGATTGGTGTATTTCACGGCAAAGAATATTTGCAACACCCATTCCAGTTTGGTTTTGTGAAAAATGTGGGAAAATTCATGTTGCCATAGAAGAAGAATTACCCACTGACCCAAGCCAAACAAATCCAATAGCTATTGATGAAAAGGGTAATAGGATGGATTATGTTTGTGAATGTGGTTCTACAAGTTTTACTGGGGAAGAAGATGTTTTAGATACATGGATGGATAGTTCCATATCTCCTCTTTGGAATGCTAATTGGCCAGATCCAAACTATACTGATTACATTCCAGCTGACCTACGCCCACAAGGGCATGACATAATTAGAACATGGGCCTTTTACACAATTCTTAGAACTAAAGCATTAACAGGCATTAAACCATTTAAAGACATTGAAATTAATGGTATGGTTTTTGGTGAGGATGGATATAAAATGAGTAAATCTCGTGGTAATGTAATAGCTCCTGATGAAGTTATAAGTCAATATGGTGCAGATCCACTTAGAAGTTGGGCTTCAAACAGTTTACCAGGTTCAGACTTGCCTTTTGATTGGAAGGATATTAAATATGCTTATAAATTCTTAAGAAAATTTTGGAATGCATTTAGGTTTATTAGTTTACATATAAGTGAAGATATTAAAGAAAAACCTATTTTAGAACCATTAGATAAATGGATTCTATCCAAACTAAATAAACTTATTTTAAAGGTTACAAATGGATTTGAAGAGTATAACTTTGCAGATACAATAAATTCAACTCAAAGATTTATTTGGCATGATTTCTGTGATGAATACATTGAAGCTGTTAAACATAGACTTTACAATGAAAATCAAGATGAAAAAAGTATTCACTCTAAATTATCAGCTAAATACACTTTGAAAACTGTTATAGACACAAGTCTAAAATTACTTACTCCAATCACACCACATTTCACCCATGAAATTTATAACTATTTACATACTGCAGATGAAATAGCTATTATTCAAACTTGGCCTGAAGTAAACAATGAACTCATTGATTTAAAATGTGAAAATGAGGGGGATACAGCTATTGAATTAATAGGTAATATAAGACGATTTAAATCTTCTTCTAAAATACCTTTAAATCAATCATTAAATACAGTTAATATATACACTAAAAACAATGAGATATTAGCTATTTTAAATCAGTTTAAAGAAGATATTAAAGGAACCTTAAAAATAGATAACTTAGATATTAAAAATGATAAACCAAATATTAAAGAAAAAATTATTGAAATTACACCAAGAATGGAAAAAATAGGTCCAGAATTTAAAAAGGAAGCTAAAACAATAATACAATATCTAAGTTCTACAACCACAGAAGAAATAGCTAAAACTCTTGAGGATAACGGAGAAATAAATATTGAAGGAAATATAATAACATACAATCATATTAACATTGAAAAAGAATTACAAGAAGAAAGCGGTAAAAAGGTTGATCTCTTAAATTTAGAGGATATAGATTTGATTTTAGAAATTATTAGATAAATTAATCATTGAACAATTCTATTGTTTTAATCTTTTGTAAGATTAAATTTTTCATGTTAAACTTTTAGTTGGAGGTTCATGAAAATTTTATTTTAATTAAAATTCTTAACTATTGAATTATAAGTATTATATAAATTATTTTTTTAAATAAATATATTCTAATAATTAATATTAAAAAATAAAAAAATATAAAATTTAATTTATATTTAAACAATTATTCCAATATAAAATATTTCCAAAATATTTATTTAAAGGTTGAATTTATAGTTAAGAACCAATTTTTGCTATTTTAAAAACTTTAGTTTTTAAAGTTAGAAAAACGAAGTTTTTTTGTATTTTCAAAATTTTTTAATTTTATTGAAACTGATCAACAATATTTTTTAGCTTTTACTGTTGTATTCTTTTTCTAAAAATTTTTGCAAGTTCTTAGCTGATAGTTTTTAAAAATCTTGAATGAAATTCAACCATTTAATTCTCTTATCTCGTTGCAGATCAGATAAATTATTACATTTTGCTTTCAATGCAATGTTGCCAACTTAAGAATTTTTGATTAATTTTTCTATTAAAATCTTGTTTATGACAGCTTCATTTTTAATTTCAATCCAATTTTAAAAAAAATGATTTTCTTAATTTGATAGCATTGACTTTCAATGTAAAGTATCTAAATATCATATTTCAGGGATAATTTTATTTTTGTTTATTTTCGTTTGTTTAAGCCTTTAATTATTCCAGAAAGAGATAGAGAGAGTTAATGATTCAATTTTCAAATTTGTTTTAATTATCTTTTATTTAATTTAAAGCTTCCGAGTCCATTATATTCATCAATTATAAATAAATGAAAAAGGAAAACTTTATATATAAATACAATATAATAATATTTGTGGTCATAAGTAGAATTAATGAAAATTGATTTTTTTGGTGATCATGAAAAATATTTGAGAAATTTCTAAAAAACTTAAGTTATTAAAAAAATTAAGTTATTAGAAACTCTCATATAAATATGATGTACATATAAAAAATTTTATATATGTCATCGAAAAATAAAATAAAAATCCTATGGAGGATATTAAAAATGCTTAAAAAAATTTTAGTGATTTGCTTAATAGCTACTTTAGCTATTAGTGTAAGTTCAGTATCTGCTGAGAAGCAGGGCAATGAATATTTGACTGTACATGTAGGAGAAACCAAATCTTTACATCTGCATTCTTTAAACATAAAAGTTATAAAAGTTGTACCTATTAATGATGCAAACAAATTTGTGAAAGTTAACAGTGCTTTAGATCCATATAATAAGGATGTTAGGATTGACTTCAAGGGTCTTAAACCAACACTAACTTTTTTTAAAGAAAATAGCACTGCTGATTTTAAGGTTAGTACAAACTTTTATACATCTTCAATTGTACATGTAACAGTACTTCCTGATGAGATATTTAAACCATTTTGATCTTCAATTGTACATGTAACAGTACTTCCTGATGTAAGATTTCCTGAAGTTCCTATAGTTCCTATAGTATTCAATTAGAAACAGAAAATCTTAGATTTTTCTAAGTTATCTTCGATAACAAATCTTTGATTTTCTCCAATTTCTATTTTTTAAAGTTAGAAATGAAAAATCTTTGATATTTAAGTTATCTTAGATAACAAAATCTTAGATAACAAATCTTTGATTTTCTTAATTTTAAAAAATTTTCTATTTTTTAAAGTTAGAAAAACGAAGTTTTTCTTCATTTTTCAATTGTAAAAATCCATGATATAGTTGCTATGGAAAAGTTCTTAAATTTTGAATAATAATCTTTTTTATTAAATTATTTAATTTTTAATATTAATTTATAAAAATCTATAATTTTAAATTTTATAATAATATAAACATATTTAATTAATATAAACAATTTTAAATTAATATTTTTTAATAATATCTAATTTTAAAAAAAATTATTTATTAAGAACTTTATCAAAATCACTATAATTTTACAGTGTCCATCAACTATTTATTTTTTTTAGCTTTTACTTTTGTATTCTTTTTCTAAAAATTTTTGTAAGTTCTTAGCTGATAGTTCTACCATTTCAGGAGCAGGTCCACCTAAAACATTTCTTGATTTAACATTTTCAATAGGATCAAGAGCTTTTTTTATTAAATCGTTGGATAATGATAATGAGTCTCCTGTAATTTCAATAGCTATTTTATCCACAAATTCAGAATCTATATTGTTGAAGTTAAGATTATTAGAGTTTACCTCATTTACTATTCTTCCAACAATTTGATGTGCGATTCTAAATGGGATTTTCTTTTCTTTAACCATTAAATCAGCTAAATCTGTTGCGGTTGCAAAATTTTTGTAAACTAATTCCATTGCTCTTTCTTTGTTAAACTTAATTGATAAGGTCATTTTAGATGTAACATTTAAAATAGCTTCAATATTTTCAATAACATTCCAAAGATGAGGATTTACTTCTTGTAAATCTCTATTATACGTATAAGGAATTCCTTTAAGTATCATTAAGATTGTCACAAGTTCCCCTGTAATAATGGATGATTTTCCACGAACTAATTCACTAACATCAGGATTTTTTTTTTGTGGCATTATTGAAGAGGTTGAAGAAAATTCATCAGCTATTTCAATTAATCCAAACTCATAGCTACTCCATAGAATTAATTCTTCAGCTATTTTACATAGGTTTGAAGATAAAATAGCTAAATCTGATACGGTTTCAACGATGAAATCACGAGAACTAACAGCATCCATTGAATTTTCCAAAGGACTATCAAATCCAAGAAGTTTTGTTGTGAGTTCTCTATTAATTGGGAATGTTGTTGTTGCCAATGCTCCTGAACCTAATGGATTTAAGTTCACACGTTTATAACTATCTTTTAATCGTTCATAATCTCTCTTCAATGAATGAGCATAAGCCATTAAATGATGACCAAATGTTATTGGTTGTCCATGTTGAAGATGAGTGTATCCAACAAATATTGTGTGTTTATGTTTAATAGCTAATTCAACTAAGCTTTTAATAAAGTTAAGAATGGATATTTGAATTTCATTAATTTTAATCCTTAAACTTAATCTTATATCCGTTGCTACTTGGTCGTTTCTTGACTTGGCTGTGTGCATAAAGCCAGCGATATATGCATCGGTTGATTTAATCACATAATTTTCAACAGCTATATGAATATCTTCATCGCAATGATTAAAATTTAGTGCATCGTATCCTTCATCCATTAATTTAAATAAGGCTTCAAGTATTTTATCTGCAATTTTTTCATCGACTATTTTTTCTTTTTTTAACATTAATGTATGTGCAATGTTACATTTAACATCTGATTCAAAAATATTTTTATCAAATTTTACTGATGATGTAAATTCAGCTGCTTCGTCGTCCATCACTTTTTTTAAACGACCATCTCTTATCTTCAAAAAAACACCTTTTAATAATAACCTTTTAATAATAATATTCATATATTCAAAAAATATTAATATATTCAAAAAATATTAATATATTCAAAAAATATTAATATATTCAAAAAATTTTTTACAAATTATTTTTCTAAATATTAATATTTATTTTTTTTAATATTTTTTTTAATATTTTTTTTAATATTTTTTTTAATATTTTTTTTTAAATTTAATTTAAATAAATAAAAATCATTTTCAATTATAAATATTTAATTAGATTTTATTTAATATTAAAATAATATATAGAAGAATATTATAGTTATTATGGAAAAGTTCTTAAATTTTGAAATAATAATTTTTTTATTAAATTTTGAAATAATAATTTTTTTATTAAATTATTTAATTTTAAATATCAATTTATAAAAATCTATAATTTTAAATAATTTAAATATATTGGTTAATATAAATAATTTTAAGTTAATATAAATAATTTTAAGTTAATATAAATAATTTTAAATTAATATCTTTCAATAATATTTATTTTTAAAAAAATTATTCATTAATGACTTTATTAAAATCACTATATTAAGAGCTTTATCAAAAATAAAAGAAAATTTTTTTGTAAAACAATAAACAATATATCATATAATTACATTATTATTAATATTGCTATTTTTTGCTATTTTTTTAAGTTGAGAATATTGTTCATATACAATATGTTCATGATTATAAAAGTATATATAATAAAAAAATGAAATGTAATATTACTTATTATGTATAATTTAAATATATGTATAATTTAAATAAAAAATTTATTTAAATAAAAAATTTCAATTAAGAAAATCAAAGATTTATAAGTTTAATTAATTATACAACAACCACTTAAAATATAAAAAATATAGTATTTAAAAATAATGGCTATTAATCATGAAAATCTACAAATTTAAAAGAGGATTTATAGAATGGAATTAGAAAAAATTCAAATTGCAGCATTATTCCATGATATTGGGAAATTTCATCAGAGGATTGGAAAAAAGGTTAAACATTCTTCATTGTCTGCTGATTTTGTAAAAGAAATTTGGGAGGATGATGTTGCTGATTTAGTTTTATATCATCATGAACCAGCAGAATTAAAAAACTCTCCAAAATATAAAGAAATGGCTCAAATCATTCAAAAAGCTGATCATCATTCGGCTAACGAGAGAATTGAGGATGATAAAAATCATAATGTTAATGCGACACCTTTAATCTCTATTTTTTCAAAGGTTAAATTAGAGAATAATAAAGAAATAAAAGAATATTATCTTCCATTAGAAAAGTTAAATCTTAATATCTCTGGTGAAGATTCCTTTGAAAGCTTAAGACCAAGACTGTCGGATAAGGTTTCTTTAGATTATAAAACTTTATGGAAAGAATTTACAGATGAATTTAAGAAATTAAATTCTCCAGATTTTAATACAAGTTTAGCATTACTTAAAAAATATACTTCTACGATGCCTTCTGCAGCTTATGTTTCAAAACCAGACATATCATTATTTGATCATTGTAAAACAACTGCTGCTTTAGCTACATGCAGATACATTTTCAATGCAAATGGTAGTGAAAAATTAAATCAGACCAATCATCAAAAGGTTTATTTAGCTATTAATGGGGATATTTCTGGAATTCAGAATTTTATTTATAAGGTTTCCTCTCCTCAAGATGCTCAATCTGGAATGAGTAAAAGACTTAGAGGTAGATCATTATACATTAATCTACTTAATGATGCTATTGCAAGTAAAATTATTGAAGAACTTGGTTTGTGCCAAGCTAACATTCTCTTTTGTGGTGGTGGACGTTTTATTATTATAGGAGCAAATACTGAGGAAACTTTGCTGAAATTAGAAAACATCAAAAAGGAAATTAATGACTTATTTATAGATAAATTTAATGCAGAATTATATTTATCAATGAGTCATGAAGAATGTTCTGGGGATGATTTAGAAGGATTTGGTAATATTACCCATAAATTAAATACTAAACTTTCTGAAGATAAAAACCATAAATTTATCAACAGTTTAGCTCAAATTTTTAAAGTTGAAAATGAAGTAAAATATGAAAATAAATGTTCAGTTTGTGGAATTCCTACTGATAACGATGATGGATTGTGTTCTTTTTGCAGGAAACATGAAAGATTAGGAGGGAGTGCCACTAATTCAAATTATATGATCAAAGTTTATAGTGAAAATTATAATAAAAAGTTTGATTTTTATGAAGAAGTTTTAAAAATTGGATACATTTTTGAAAAGGATACTGGATCTTTAAGTAACTATTTCGATGATTCATATATAGACTATGAAAGAATTGAGATTATTAAATTAAATGATTCTGATTTTTTAGAGTTAGATAATTCATATTTAAATTCAAATGAGAATATCAATTTTAGTTTTAGTTTTTTAGGAAATACGGTTCCAAAAGATCCAAAGACGACTTTATACTTTGAACATTTAGCAAAAATAAGTAGGGGTGCTAAAAAATTAGGAATACTTAAAATGGATGTTGATAATCTTGGTAAAATATTCACCAATGGATTTAAACACATTGAAAAAGAAGAGGTTAATGAGAAAGGAGAAAAAATTAGAGTTAAAGGAGCAACAATTTCAAGAGTTTCGACTCTAAGTTCGTCATTGGATATCTTTTTTTCAGGTTTTATAAATAATGTTGCTAATGAATTTAAAGTTTTTAGAGATATTTGTCCTAATTGTGAAGATAAAGTAGAAGCGGTTGAACTCAATCTTGATGAGAATAGTGAAACTACAGATACAACTAATGATTTGATCACGGTTTATCGTGAAAAATATGGAAAAGTATGTGATGACTGTAAAGATAATGCCATTCCTACAATTCATATTAATTACTCTGGAGGAGATGATTTATTAGTTTTTGGTCCTTATGATCATATTATGGAGTTTGCTATGAAGTTTAGAGAAAAATTTAAGCAATGGACTTGTGAAAATCCGTCTATAAATTTATCTGCAGGAATTAACATTATAGATTCAAAGTTTCCAATAGGTAAAGCAACTATCACAGCTAACGATTATTTGGAATCTGCAAAGGAATGTGGTAAAGATAAAATCACTGTATTTAATGATGTTGTTAGCTGGAAGGATTGTGGAAGTTATAAAGGATACAATGAATTATTAGATTTTGGAGAGGAATTAGAAAAGTATGTGCTTGATGAAAATATTAGTAGGGGCATATTATATTCCATGCTTAGATTGTGGCAAGATACCTTTTCAGATTCAACTGAGCTTATTAATGATAAAGAAAAATGGATAGAAGATTCACAGTCTCGCATACGAAAAAAGGAATATGTTCCTAAATTTAAATATAAATTAAGAAATATTAATAATAAGTCAATTAGAGATGATTTTGATAAAAAAGGAATGAAAACTATGCCATGGATAAAAATTCCAGTATCATGGGCAAGTTTAAGAACTAGGTGATTAATAATGAGTTATAATGATAGAAATCAGAGAAGTAATCGAAATAGTGATCAGAGAAGTAATCGAAATAGTGATATAGATAGCATTGTTTCAGAGATAAGTAAAGTAAAAATGTTAAAAGATTTAAAAGCTAAAGATTATGCTGATGAAGGAGGATATGCAGATAAAATTGCTAAGCATTTTTCTGGAAGAAATAATGAGCTAAAGACCAATCAACTTCGAAAATTATTTGGAGCATTAAGAGATATAGAATCCAAAGAAGGAAATTGGGAAGAAATAGAACCACAATTTTATCTTCTTAAACCTAAATTAGCATATGATGCTGGTAGAAGTCTTATTCCAAAAGACTTTTATAAACTTATGATGAATATTTTAAGAAAAGTAGATAGTGGTAATGTTGAGGATAAAAATCAGAATTTTAAAACATTAATCAATTTTTTGGAAGCTATTGTTTCATATCGTAAATTTTATGGTGATAAATAATAAATTATTGATATTAGGAGGTTATTTTGTATGTTTAAAGAAAATTATTTAATAGAAGGGAAAATTGTTTTAAAAACAGGATTGCATATAGGAGATTCTAAGGATTCAATTGAAATAGGTGTTATTGATAATCCAATTATTAGAGATAAAGTTTCAGGATTACCTTTCATTCCAGGTTCTTCACTTAAAGGAAAACTCAGATCACTATTGGAGTTAAATGATAAAAAATCTGCAGAAAATGTAATTGCAAGTGGTGGTAAGCCCTCTTCAGATTCCAATTCTAAAGCGGGTAAAATTTTCGGAACCTCAGCTTCCAATAATAATGAACCTAATTTTCCAACAAGAATAATTGTTAGAGATTCATTTCCATCTAAAGGAGTCATTGAAAAATGGGATGATAAAGAAGATATTGTGAGAGGTGCTGAAGTTAAATATGAAAACACTATAAATAGGATCACTTCAGAAGCCAATCCACGACCTACTGAAAGAATTCCAAGGGATTCTATCTTTGACTTTGAAATTATTTTAAGTGTTTATGATGATGATGGGGATAATGAGAATTTAGGTGGTGTTTTTGAATCGATGCTTCTTTTAGAAGATAATTATTTGGGTGGATCTGGTAGTAGAGGTTATGGTCAGATTAAATTTGATAAAATTACACTTAAAAAAAGAGATTCAAACTATTATAAAGAAAAATTGGATGAAGAAATCATAGCTGAAGATGCTTCAATAAATGATATCATAGAAAAAATTAGTAAATAATAGGAGGGATGTAAAATGTTGGTTTATATTAAACCTTTATCTATCTTTCCTGAACTGCATTCTGATACAATTTTTGGAGCTATTATATCCGCTATTAATGATTTGTATGCTGAAGTTGTTGAGGAGATATTATTGGAATTTAAAGAAAATCCACCTTTTATTTTATCATCGGCTTTTCCTTATCTGTGTGATGGAAATAAAAAAATAAAGTTTTATCCTAAAATTATTACAGCTAATATTTCAACTAACAAAGAAAATAAGTCAAATGAACCTATTTTTGAAGAAGATATGGATAATAGGAAGAAATTCAAAAAAGTAAGGTATATCCAAGAAGAAATATTTTTTAAATTAGCTTCAGGAGAATTAAAAGAAATAGATATTATTAAAAATTTAGATAAATATAATGTTAATGGGGATTTACTAACCAATAATGATTTAATAGTTAAAGGAAAAACTTCACTAAGGACTATTCCAAACAATAGTGTTAATAGAATAAGTCAAGAAAGTGAAAATATATTTTATAGTGAAGGTTATGAATTTAAGGATATGGGATTATTCTTTTTTATTAAATTTAGAGAGAATAAGTATGAAGAGATAATAAAATCAGCCATTAAATTTTTAAAAGATCGTGGTTTTGGAAAAGATATTTCTGTTGGTAAAGGTAATTTTGATTATGAAATAGAAGAGTATGATTTAGCTAAAAATGAAGGAAATTATTTCATCACATTATCAAGATACATACCAAATGAAGAAGACTTAAATAAAATAAATGAATATTCTGCTTATGAATTAGGTTCAAAAAGAGCGAAAGCATCATCAGGAGAATTAAGAAAACAAATAAGGTTTTTTAAGGAAGGTTCCACTTTTCCACAGTATAACAACCATTATGGTAGAATAGTTGAGTCAGGTAAAAATTCTCCAGCTATTGAATATGGATATGCCTTTCCTTTTACCTATAACAATTGTGGTGTTTAAATGTTAGATTCAAATATAAAAACATATAATTGCAAAATCCAAACTTTAACACCAGTACATATAGGATCTGGAAAAACATATAATTCCTCTGAATATTTTGATACAAAAGCTAAGTCAAAAGGTGAAGTAGTAAATATAATTAGAAGAATAAGTTTTGATAAATATTATCTTAATCTTTCTGATGAAAGAAAAGATGAATTTATTAACAGTATTGCAGATTCTAAGTTTAAATTAAAAGATTTTGATTCTAAAATCAATAGAGAATTCCGTAGATATGAATCAATAAATAGATCTGGTGTCATTCCTGATGAAATAGTAGAACATCTTAAAACAATGGATGAAATGTATGTTCCTGGTTCTTCATTAAAAGGAGCTATTAAAACAGCTTTATTGTATCAAACAATCTCTAAAGAAGATGTTTCAAATATTAGATCTCTCATCCGAAGAGATGGGAGAGGTATTGATAGAAGATCTTACACTGATTTTGTCAACGGATTCTTTTCAAGCAATCGTGGAGGAAGAGCTGCACAATATGATATTTCTAAATTTTTACAAATATCAGACTCTACAACATTAAAAAATCCACAAATTTACACGTTGATTTCTATTATGGCTCAAAGTGATGAAATGGATGGATTTAAAGAATATAAAAGACATCAAACAACGGTTTCTACTTATTTAGAAACAATTCCTAATAAAAAATTATTAGAATCTAAAATTTCAACAAACTACAACTCTAAAACTTATAGAAGCTTAAAAATGAATAAGGAAAAAGAAGAGATGATAGATATTGATAATATTAAAAAAGCTATTTACAATTTCTCCAAAGATTTCATTGAATACGAAATTGAATTCTTAGATAAATATAGCTATAGCGACTTAGATAAAAATATTCCATCAAAAATAATAAAGTTTTATAAAAAACTTAATGAAATAAACTCTCTTGAGGCACCAATACTTAAAATTGGTTCAGGTTCTGGATTTATGGCAACCACAATTGGAATTAAAATTAAACAATTTAATCCTCAACTATTTGAAGAAATTCGTAAATTACTAAGAGGAAAAAATTATCCTTATGAATTTCCTAAATCCCGTAAAATTATTAAAGAAAAAACCATGCCCTTAGGATGGGTTAGATTAAAAATTGAATAGATTTAACTGGTATTTTTTATTTATTTTAAGATTTTTCTATTTTAAGATTTTTGGGTGAGTAAATGGAAGAAATACTTTTTATGACAGTTGGAACAGGTCTTGGAAGCAAAGTAGGAGCTACAGAAAGTTTGGCTCATGGATTATTAACTTCAATTATGGATGTTTCACCTGATTTTATAGTGTTTTTTGGTTCAAAAGATTCTGTAAAAACTGTTGATTCTATAAAAGATCAATATTTTAAAAAAAATAATAAAAAACTTGAAAAGTACAATTTTGTCCAGTTAAACGACATTAATAATCTTAGTAATTGTTTTGAAACAATAGAAAAGGAGCTTTTAAAATATGATTCTACAGATATAATTAAATGTGATTATACTTCTGGAACTAAGACTATGAGTGTAGCTGTTGCTATTTGTGCTACAATTTACAATAAAGTCTTGGTTTTAGTAAGTGGCACACGAGATGAAACTAATTTAGTCTGTCAAGGGACTGAAGAACAGATGAGACAAAATCTTTTTAGAGTTTACGATAAATTAACATTAGACAAAGTAAAAGAATTTTTTAACAACAATCGTTTTGAATCAGCAAAAACATTTTTAGATGAAATAAAAATATTAGACAATAAAAAAATTTATTCAGATTTAATTGAATTTTATAATCATTGGGATAAATTTAATCATGAAGAAGTAGCATCTATTGATTTTTCAAAAGAATCTTTAGAAAATTTTCCTGAAATGAAACTCCAAATTCAAAACAATCTTAAATCATTGAACATTATAAATTTAAAAGAAAAAATAGAAGGAAATAAAACTAAAAATGAGCATAAATTAAGATGTTATTATGTTTTAGCTGATATTTTAAACAATGCAGATAGAAGAGCTATAGAAGGAAAGTATGATGATGCAATAGCTCGATTGTATCGTTCATTAGAACTTATTGCCCAAATAAAATTAAAGAAAGGTTATCACTTAAAAACTTCAAATATTGATATTGAGAAAGTGAAAAAGAATTGTACCGATGCACAATACATAAATAGTTTAAAACAAAAAAAAGCATATAATAATATTAAATTAGGT
Source organism: Candidatus Methanovirga meridionalis (assembly GCA_031289325.1). Classification (GTDB taxonomy): domain Archaea; phylum Methanobacteriota; class Methanobacteria; order Methanobacteriales; family Methanobacteriaceae; genus Methanovirga; species Methanovirga meridionalis. Next base: position 3,107 of record JAITPS010000015.1, on the reverse strand, counting down.
TTGAATGAGGCTTTTAAATTGTTAAATATGATGAATAATGATTTAGGAAATGAGTTTAAAAAATCTGAAAAAAAGATTAAAAATATACTTTCCCATAGGAACATGTCAATATTGGCTCATGGATTAAAACATAAAAGTAAAAAAGAATATTCGGAATTTTGGGAGATTGTTCTTAAATTATCTAAATTTTTATATACAGATATTGAAAAACTAATGAAAGAAACAAAATTCCCTAAATTTGATTTATAGTTCTTTATGGAAAAATTCTTAAATTTTAAAAATGATAATTTTTTTATTAAATTATTTAATTTTAAATATTCCTTTATGTTTATTTCACCAAAATTGTTTATTTCATCAAAATTGTTTATTTCATCAAAATCTATAGCTTCAAATTGAAAAAGCCCTTAAATTTTAAAATAATAACTTTTTTATTAAATTATAGTTTTCATGGAAAAATTCTTAAATGTTGAAATGGTAATTTTTTTATTAAATTATTTAATTTTAAATATTACTTTATGAAAATCTATAATTAAATTTTAAATAATATAAACTTATTTTAATTAATATAAACTTATTTTAATTAATATAAACTTATTTTAAATTAATCTTTTTTAATAGTATTTATTTTTAAAAAAATTATTTATTAAGAACTTTATCAAAGACAATATATTTAATTTTAAATATCATTTTATAAAAATCCATAACTTTAAATTTTAGTTAATATAGATAAATTTCAGATTAATATAAATAATTTTAAATTAATTTTTTTTAATAATATTTATTTTTAAAAAAATTATTTATTAAGAAAATTATTTATTAAGAAAATTATAGAAATGTAAAAAATGTTTGTAATTAATCATTTATTTTTAAATATCTTATTGTTAAAAATTTATTTTCAACTTAGGAGAATTCATCACCTGTTTAAAAATAATAATTATAGTTTTTTTAATTAAAAATTTAATAATTATTTTATTTTTAAAAACTTCATTATTGAAATTGTTCATTTAGAACTGGAAAATCTTAGATTTTCAAGTTATCTTCGATAACAAATCTGAAAGATTTCATTTATTGAATTTTTTTATTTCAATTAGAAAAACAAAGTTTTTCTGTACTTAAAAATATTATTTCATACATTATATTTATTGAAAACTTTATCAAAACTACTATCGGGGTTTACAATGAAAATTAACACAGCACACTTAATATTAAAAACTGATAAAAAAGTCACTGAAGATATTAATAGAGTTAGAGGCTACTTTGGAAATACTTTTAGAGAATATCCTCTTTTACATAATCATTACAGTAATGAGAGACTTTTATATTCCTATCCTTTAATTCAATATAAAGTTTTAGATGGTGAAGTTTCTATTTTAGGAATTGAAGAAGGAATAAAAACTTTAAAAGAAATATCTTCTGAAATTAATGAATTAAAGTTATCAGATAAGTACTATAGAGTTACTGAAAAAATAATGTTTGAAAAAGAAATTAATATTACTCCTACAAGAGAAGAACATCACTATAAATTTTTAATTCCGTGGTTAGCATTAAACAGTAAAAATTATCAAAAATATATTGTGATGAAAGATTGGAAAGATAAGAAGCTATTTTTAAATAATATTTTAATAGGTAATATCCTTTCAATGGCTAAAGGATTAGGAATAATTGTAAATCGTGAAATTTATCCAAAAACTATTTTAGATGCTGTTTCTCTAAAGTATAAGTCTATTGCTATGACAGGATTTAATGGTGAATTTAAGATAAAGTTTAGGATACCTGACTTTTTTTCTTTAGGAAAAGGAGCAAGTCAAGGTTTTGGAACAGTTAAAGAAATTATTGATGAAGATGAGGAAAAGAAAGAATAAATATTTATTTAAAATTATTTATATTATTTAAAATAAGTTTATATTAATTAAAATTTAAAATTATAGATTTTTATAAATTTTTCTTAAAGTTAAGTAATTTAATTAAAAAAATTAAGTTTAAAAGAAAGTTGAAAACAATTTCACCCAATATTTAAGTTTCATACTATACTATATATTACTTATCATCATGCCGAACCATAGCAAATAATATGGAAATTAATTTTTCTGTAAGTATTCTTTATATATGGATTTTGCCAAAAATCATATTTTAATAAAAAATATTTTTTTGGGGGATGATGATATTAATAATAGATCTTTTAATCCATTAGATAATTACTTGTTTTCTCAATATATGGCAAGTGAAGGAATGGAAAGCCAATTGAAATCATTTATAAATGCAGTGATCTTAGAAGACAATGAATCAATAGAATCCATAAATATTATTGCAAATAAACTAATTGCAGGTGAAATTAAAGGCAAAAAAAATTGCATCTTAGACCTAAGATCAATAACCTCAGACGGCCGACACTTCATAATAGAAGTGCAAAACAAAAACCAATATTACTTTAAAAGAAGAAGCTTACTTTACTTAGCAAAAGAATTCTCAAACTCAGCACATGAAGGAAAACTAAACGAATTAAAACCACACACATTAATCAATATACTGAGTTACAAATTTTGTGAAAACGATATCTACAGGCAAAAGTTTAATATATTAGGAAATGTAGATAACTGTTTATATTCAAAGTATTTAACAATATACAATATAAACCTTATAGCATTTAGAAAAATTAAAAAAGATTTAAATAACCCATTACATAGATGGATAATATTTTTCGATGTTAAAAGTTCTGATGAGCTTATAAAAAAAGTGATTGAAATGGATGAAGATATAAAAACAGCAGATGCAAAATTCAACGAACTACTATCCGATGAAGAAGCATACCACGACTACCAAATGAGACAATTAGCAATAATGGAACTGGAAGGAGAAATACACCACAGCGAAGAAAAAGGCAGAATAGAAGGCATAAAAGAAGGTGAAAAAAAAGGCATAAAAAAAGGCATAAAAAAAGGCATAAAAGAAGGTATAAAAGAAGGTATAAAAGAAGGTATAAAAGAAGGTGAAATAAAAGGTATAAAAAAAGGTGAAATAAAGGGTAAAAAAGAAGAAAAAATAGAAATAGCTATTAACATGCTGAAGAAAGGAATGGATTTAAATTTGATTAGTGAAGTTACAAATCT
>JAITPS010000177.1 GCA_031289325.1 Candidatus Methanovirga meridionalis | reverse complement strand
AATTTTAAATAATATAAATTTATTTTAATTAATATAAATAATTTTAAATCAATATTTTTTAATAATATCTATTTTTAAAAAAGTTATTTATTAAGAACTTTATCAAACCAACTATAATTCATTACAATTTTTCAATTTTAGATATTATCGGTTCTAAATTCTAATTCATCTTTTTCTAAACCAACAATATTTTTAAATTCTTTAAGTTTTTTATCTTTATGTTTAGCTTCAAGGAAGCCATAAACTGATTTATGTTGTGATCCATTAAGAATCATTTCAATAGCTTCTTTAGCTACTAAAACAGAATCAATAGTTCCAATAATTGAAACGGTTTTGCCAAAAACTACGAGTGACACCTCAGCCATTTCAATTATAAGATCTCTTGTTTTCCCATCACGACCAATTATTCTTCCTTTATACCTTGCCAATGCTTTTTTAGATTTACCAAGATAATCGGTTAATTTAATAATTTCTAAGTAAACATCATCTTTATTTAATTTAAAAGCTATTTCAGGAGAAAAACCACGTCCAATAGCTTTAACAATATGATTAGTCTTCCACACTCCGAGTGGATCTTCCATTTCTTCTCTTGGGGTGATTGTGACTGTACATTCATTACTATCAATATCTAAAATTGTTTGGGTTAAATCCTCAATTTTTTTTTTCACAACACCATTAGGTCCGATTAAAACACCAATTCGTTTTTGTGGAATTTTAAGATAATTTGTAGATACCAAATAAATCACCTTTTCAATCTTATTATAAGTAAAAATAATTTTCAATATATTATATCATTTTCAAATGTTATATCATTTTCAAATATTATATCCTTTTCAAATATTATATGGTTTTCTTATAGTGGTTTTGATGAAGTTCTTAATAATAACTTTTTTAAAAATAAATAGGATTTCCAAAAACCTATTTTTAGTATTACTTTTTTCTACTTTATAAATTTTTCGTGACTTGATATTCATAAATTTTTCCTTTACATTCCATTATTCATTTCTTTATAGTCATAATGGAAAAGCTCTTAAATTTTGAAATGATAATTTTTTTATTAAATTATTTAATTTTATATATTATTCTATGAAAATTTATAATTTTAAATTTTAAATAATATAAATGTATTATGATTAATATAACTAATTTTAGATTAATATTTTTTAATAATATTTATTTTTAGGTGTTGACCCTTTTTATATTTTTTAAATTAAGTTTTTTAAGTGAAAAATGTGGTTTAGTGAGATTATGTGCTGCCATTTTGAAAGTAAGATGAAAATGCAACCATTCATCTTTTTTTAAAGTAATAATGTTTTCCTTCCTAATCTCTTGTTTCCCTCTCTTAAATTTAAATTTTCCCGCTCGATATGAGAAGTAAAGATTTGAAAACTGCTAATATTATCAAAATTTCCATATACTATCCTTTTTTAAACACTAACTAAATTTGACCTTCTCTTTCTCTTATTATTTGTGCATATTTTAATTCTTTTATGGTAATTGTTTGGTTTTTAGGTCTTCCTTTTTTACCTGTTTTAGAAAACTCAACAATATAACTGCATCTACTGAATAATAACTTTTTGTAATATGTTCTACACACAGTATCAAGTTTAACTGTATTTGCATTTGATGAAACTTTTAGAGCATACTCTGCAAATATATTTATGAACAATACCCGTTTTTTGGTTTGTATAAGTATATAAAACTTAAGTAAATTACAGGGTCAATACCAATACTATATCTTATGGTTTTAAAGTTACTATAAAAAAAAGTTGTTGTATAAAATTTTATTGTTAATGTAATACTATAAAAAAATGTTGTAGTATACTATTTTATTGTTATCTTTTTAACTATAAAAAAATAAAGTATGATAAATAAATACTTTTAAATATTATAATCTCCATATATTAAAATAGATTTTTATATTAGTAAAATAATTCTAATTGAAAATTATTCATTTATTTTTGAAATATCATTTTAATGAAGATTTTTTAAAGGTTTTTGTTATATATATGAACGTTTTTTTAAAAAAAGGCTCATCAAAAGTTACTTTTTGAAAAAAAGTAATTTATATTTAAATAAAGGTTTTTTACTAAATATAAAAATTTAATGGTGAATTTATGGTTGCTATTCCACTTGGAGTTCCAAAAGACATTGATAAATATTTTTATAATCGCGAAAAAGAGTTAGTTAAATTTAAATCATTTATACATACTTTAAATGATAATGTCTCTAACCAAATTCTTCTTATTGGTTTTAGGGGTGTTGGAAAATCATTTCTTTTAAAAAAATTAATTAATTCTCTTCCTAACAATATTTTAACTGCATATATTGACATATCAAACATATATGCTCTTGAAAAAGGCAATTTAACTGAAGAAGAAATAATGAATAGATTACTAAATGAGATGAATAAATCAATAGAAAGTCAAAAATTATTCAAAAAAACATATAATTCTGTGCAAAAGTTAATATCCAATATAAAAAATCATGACTATAATTTTAAAGAAGCTGGAACAATTTTAACCATTCCAATTCCAGAAGTTAAAGATAACTGTCAAAAATTAAGTCAATTTACAATGGAATACCCTCAAAAAATAGTTGATTCTTCTAAAGGGAAAATTAAAGGATTTGTAATTGTCATAGATGAATTCCAATTTATAGGTGAATTAAAGTCTCCAGAAGCTTTTTTATGGTTATTTAGAAGTTTTACTCAAAAACAGGATAATGTAAGCTATATATTTACAGGTTCCACTTCAACAACAAGTGACATGGTAGATAAATTAAATAGTATTGATGGAGCATTTGGAAATAGGATGATACAATTTAATTTAGATCCATTTACAGAAGAAGAATGTAAAAATTACCTTAAAGAAAAAATACTTGAGATAAAATTTGATGAAAATGGATTTAAACGATTTTATAAATGTACACGAGGCTATCCTGCATATATAAATAGTTTCTGTAATATAATGTCAGATAACATTGTTTATACCGAAGATATGGTCATTGAGGAGTTTTACAATAAATTAGACCAAATAGCTGTTAAATGGATAACACTATGGTCATCACTTTCTAAAAGTGAAAAAGAAATAATAACAACTCTTATTGACAATGGAGCATTAAAATGGAATCAATTAATCAAAAAAATCACTATTTCTCAAGGAACCATCACAAAAAATCTTAAAAAACTTAAAAATAAAGGAATAATATCTCACACTAATTCACTCTACAAAGTAGAGGATTATATGTTAGTTTCTTGGTTAAAATATAGAAAAAATCAAGATTCATATTATCCACCTTAATATTGCTTTATTAAACAAGGTCAATGCTACTGTCAACTTAAGGATTTATATAAATCTTCAATTTCTCATTTAAAAGTTTATTTTTAATTTTTGTTTTTAAAAGTTTAATTTGGAAGCCTTTGATTTTTTAAACTTTTCACATTCTATGAAATCTTTGATTTTGTGAAGTTAGAAAAATTTTTATGTTTTTTTTAATTCTCAAAGTCTACTTTCATCAAGATATACTTCTTTGCTTCTTCTATATCCTCCTTTTCAATTAATTTTTTAATATTAATATCATTGAAAACTTCATATAATACTTCTTTTCTTTCTTTTTGATTTAATTTTTTTCCTTTTAAAATATTTCTAAGATAATCTTGTAATTCTATTTGTAAAATATCTTTAGTATTTATTAACTTAGATATTTTTTTCATAAGCTCTTTTGCCATTAATGGGCTTTTTCCACCTGTGTAAATTGAAATTTCAATCTCACCTATATTAAATTTAGTAGGAACTATAATGTTTCCTTTTTGTGGAAAATCAGCACGATTTAGTAATTTATCACCTGCCATTAAACTAATCTCATCATTTAATTCATGATTGTCACTTGCTACAACTATTAAATCAGCCCAATCAACTAATTTTTTTAATTCATTTAGTAAAACATTATTGTCATTATTATTTAGATCAATTTGCTTTAATATAGCTCCTTTTTGTTTTAATTTTTCTGATAATCTGTTTCCAGCTATTATCACTTCACTTTCAGCATCAATAAATCTTTCAGCTCTTCTAAATCCAACTTCTCCTGAACCTATTACAAGAACTTTCTTGTTTTTCATTTTAAAAAAAAGTGAATTCCATTCCATTATATTCAACCTATAAACTGGTTTTAAAATATTTGATGGTCATTTTAAAAATTATTATATTTAAAGCTTGAGAATTTATCTTAGAAAACTTATTTTTAGTAATTGCTTTATTATATTGTTTTTCATGATTTAATTATTCTATTTTTTTTAAAAATTATTTTTTTCAAATATTGTTATATCTCTTTTAAATTTAATTTAAAGTAATGTTAATCAATAATTAATTGAATTTTATAAAATTAAATTCTTTATTTATAAATATCGGCATTGTAAAAAGAAGATGGAAATTTTAAATCTGAAATTTGGTTTTTAGTCAGGAAAAGTTTAGATCATATATGTGTCATTAGGTTTTTTTCGGGTTTTTTGGGGAGATTTTTTTCATTGTCTAAATATTCAGATAATCGTCTCATCCTTTTCAACATGTTTGGGTGTGTTGAGAAAACTTCCATTAATTTTTCTCTAGTTTTAACATGAATTTCCCTATATTTTAGTTGAGATAATTCCGAAGCAGAGATATTTCCATCACGATCTGTATCAAGTTGAGAAAGTTCCCGAATATCAAAATCTGTATTTCCAATATCATTTAAAAAGAATGCTGATGTTCCTTTAAATTTTTTAACTTCATTCTTATCAGCTTTTGAAGCACCATAAACTAATTTATAAAGAGCTGAAGCTAATTTATCAGGTGAATTACCAAATTCAACACTTCCTTGATCAGCATAATACTCTCTTGTTCTTGATATAAAAAGAACTAATAATTGTCCAATGAAATAAGCTCCTAATGCTAAAATACCAATTAATGCACTATTATTATTTTCATTATTTCCTCTACTAAATATAAAAGACATTCCAATATAGTAACAAATCATTGGAATCATACTAACTACTGTCATTACTATCATATCACTATGTTTAATGTGGGCTATTTCATGACCTAAAACAGCTCTAATTTCATCTTCTTTAAGAATGTTTAGCATGCCTCGTGTAATACATACTCTACCATCGCTTTTTGTTCTTCCAAATGCAAATGCATTAGGCACATTAATTTCTGAAACTCCAACTTTTGGTTTAGGAATATTTGCAATTTTTGCTAAGTCCCCAATAATTCTATGGAGGTCAGGAGCTTTTTCTTCACTAACATATTTAACTCCCATAGATATTTCAACAATTTTTGGACCAGCAAGATATTGAACAATCATAATGACTATTCCAATAATCGCATACAATTGGAAAGATGCTCCACCTAAAAATAAAGTTCCTATCACCATTAATATGGCATATATAATTCCAAATAATATTGCCATTGCTAAGAATAATCTTAATTTAAGTTTCCATGTATTTTCTATCATTTAATAACACCTCAATTATTTATTGAATACTTTTTTGTATAATAATTAATTTTTAAGTAAGTATAGTACTTCCATTAACTTCTAAGACATATATGCTAATAAATCTAAGTTAAGTATGCTAATAAATCTAAGTAAGCATGCTAATAAATCTAAGTAAGTATGCTAATAAATATTCGATTTTCTTAATTTAAAAATTTAATAAAATTCAAAAAAATGTATTGTTAAAGAAGTTCATAATTTAAAATATTAAAAATTAGATAATATAATTACAATTACAGTGATTTTAATAAATTTTTTAATAAATAACTTTTATTTTTTAATAAATAACTTTTATTTTTTAATAAATAGCTTTTATTTTTTAATAAATAGCTTTTATTTTTTAATAAATAACTTTTTAAAAATAAATATTATTAAAAAAAAATAAATATTATTAAAAGATATTAATTTAAAATTTTTTCATATTATTTAATTATTTATATTAATTAAAAATTATTTATATTAATTAAAAATTATTTATATTAATTAAAAATTATTTATATTAATTAAAATTTAAAATTATATATTTTTACAAAATAATATTTAAATTTAAACAATTTAATAAAAAAGGTATAGTTTTAAAATTTAAGAATTTTTCCATAATGACTATATCAACATTAATAATACATTCCAGCATTATAATTATATATTAATAAAAAATCATTTTATAAAAATTTAAATATAAATATTTTAAACATATAAAATAATTTATATTAATTAACATTAATAAAATTTTCTATTATTTATTATTATTTCAATTATTAAAAATTTTTCAATTATTAAAAATTCAATTATTATTATTTCAATTATTAAAAATTTTTCAATTATTAAAAATTCAATTATTATTATTTCAATTATTAAAAATTCAATTATTATTATTTCAATTATTAAAAATTCAATTATTATTATTTCAATTATTAAAAATTCAATTATTATTATTTCAATTATTAAAAATTCAA